>CAYSTQ010000054.1:0-2194 GCA_964433855.1 uncultured Thermoproteales archaeon | reverse complement strand
AGCGATCCGCTTTTCTCTAAAGCACTAGTGTTGGAAATGTGATGGGCGTAAAGTCTGCTTCGTAGCTCTTGATTTATGCATAGCGACTAAACATTACTGTGACCAGATCAGAAAAGCTGCAGCTGAAAGGTTCGGGTTTGATTTTCAGGGAGTTATGATCCACCCTATCCAAATACATTCCGCGCCGTCACTAGGTCACTTCATGATAGACGAAGATTTTGAGGGCATTCCTGAGGAGTTTGACTGGTTGCGTGGCGGTGATGAACGCTACAATCAGTTTGCTGTTAATCAGATAATTAAGTCTATCAGGCTTGCAAATGAGAGACTAACACCTGTTCAGGTAGGTGTTGGCAGTGGTATCGAGGGGAGAATGGCGTTTAACAGGCGTGCTGTAAGGCGTGACGGTACCGTGTTCATGCCATGGTTTTGGGATCCTATAAAACAGCCTCTAGGATGGACTGAGATATGCTACTTTGAAGGCCCTGTAGATCCAGAGTTGGGCGTCATGTGTTTCCGTACAGAGTCCTTGCGCTTTCCCGCCATAATAGTTAACTATACATGTCATCCAGTAGTTGTTTACGCTAAAGACCCTAGTGGCCGCGTTGTCTCGGCGGATTGGCCGGGAGCGTTGGCAGAGGAGCTTAGAAGAACCTATTCTGCGGATTCTGTGCTTGTTTTTAATGGCGCCTGTGGAAACATTAATCCTTGGAACCCTTTCGACCCGGATTATGAATGTGATCATCTCCATATGGGCAAGATGCTGGCTGGAACAGCTAAAAAAGTTATTGAAAAAATCACATTTGAAGATGAAACTGTTCTAAAATGGAAAACCAAACATCTAAAGATTCCTGTCAGGAAGGTGGATGACAAGGAGCTAGATAAGGCTAAAAGAATTCTAAAAGAGCACCCGAGCCCTGTCTGGGCTGACGCGGAGAGGACCCGGGTTGACATAAAATGGTTTTACGCAGCATTGACATGGAGCAGATATTTAGCCTGGCAACGTGAACCAGAGTTTGATTACGAGATACAGGTGTTTCGAATAGGAAAAACAGCATATGTTTCCTTACCCGGAGAACCGTTTGTGGAGGGAGGATTAAGGATAAAAATGGCCTCGCCCACCCATCCAACCTATATTGTCCATTGCACCAATCAATACGTTGGTTATATCCCGACAGCAGAGGCTTTCAAACACGGAGGCCACGAGGTTAAATGGTCCAAACTAGTTCCTGAAGCATTAGACATGATAGTGGACGCCGCAGTTGAGCTACTCAACGATGTTTTCTCTGAATGACTGATGATGCGAAGACCTGGATAACTGATCCTGAAATATTTTAACGCTATCGGGCCTCCAACGTGAAAACAGTTTTCAGAAAAACACTTAATGTTCAGCCAAAAGTCGCCGAGATCCAGTCGCCGATAAGATGGGCTATAGCCACGACCACTAAAGCGATGACGACATGCTCCACCACTGCTTTCCAGGGCCCACCTTCTTGCTCTTTAGCTACGTTAAAGGTGAAAAAGGCTAGTATGAAGAGGCCCCATAAAACGCTGGCCAGTATAGCCATGGACAGCTCAAGCAGGAGAACGGGAATTACAAAGGTCAGAGCAAACAGGAACTTAAACAAGAACGTGGACAGCGTCGACTCCCAGATTTCCTTTGCCGTATGTTTACCTTCCGACTCCTCAGAGATGTGTATGCCCAGCGCATCGGAGAAAGCATCGGCTATCGCTATAGTCAGTATCCCGCCGATGACAGCGGGCTTCGAATGAGTGCCCGAGTGTAGGCCTACTATTAGGCCGAGCGTCGTTATTATTCCTGATGTTAGCCCGAAACTCATCCCTACTTTCAGCGAGTGCCTCATAAGCTAGAGAACTTTAAACAGGAAGATAAAAGCCTTATGTGCAACATTGTGACTGACGGCAACGACCTGTAGTGCAAGGCCAGCTGTAACGCCAGCTATAACAGAATCCGTTTCAGCCTCTGTTTCCAAGAATTTAAATTTTGAGAAGGATAAACCTGATCCGATGCTCAATATGCTATACGTGCTTTATACGGCTCCAATAGCCCTAACAGTGTTTGCAGCACTCATACTGCTCAGGGTTAAGAAGGTGTACAGAGAGAAGAAGCCGCTATCCCTGGCCTTATCGATCGGCTGGTGGATACTAGACACGGCCTGGACCGGCATGGTTGCCC
>CAYSTQ010000053.1:0-9441 GCA_964433855.1 uncultured Thermoproteales archaeon | reverse complement strand
GTGCCGGTGAACAAGATCTTCGCCTTCGGGGGAGACTATATTTTCGCCGAGGGCGCTTACGGCCACGTGACCATAGCTAGGCGCAACGTGGCGCGCGTGCTGGCCGACAAGGTTGAGGAGGGGGTCTACAGCCTAGAGCAGGCAGCCTATATAGCTAGGAGGATACTCAGGGATAATGCGGCAGAGGTCTATTTTAAGAACAGGAGCATGCATTAGCAGCGTTCCTCGACCGTGTAGAATAGCCTGAATCCCTCTTCTTTTTTCTCGGCTCCCAGGATCTTTACCACGCCTATCTCCGAGAGGTCTCTAACATGGGTTCCAGTGCACGGTATAGCGTTCACCCCCTCTATGTCGACTATCCTGTACTCATCTAATTTAGGCAGTCTGCCCAGGTTTGGCGCCATCCTGCAGGCATTCTCCAGCTCCTCCCGCTGGACGGTGAACCATCTAACTCTTCCACCCCGCATCGTCAGCCTGTTCACCCCCCTCTCTACAAGGCTTAGCTCCTCCATGGTGGGCGGAGACGCTGCGTAGTCTACGTAGGCTCTGGGCGGTCCATGGAAGGCTCCAAGGGTTTCTACGAGTCTTCCCCTGATGGTTGCCAGCACGTAGTCTATTAGATGCCCGGCAGTGTGGAGTCTCATGACGAGGTACCGCTGTCTCCAGTCGATGCTTAACGATGCTTTATCTCCCTCAGATACACCGTCTCCAAGGGAGAGCCGTCCCCAGTGCACGGTCACGCCACTGCTGCTGAACACCTTAGCCACCTCTAGCCTCCATCCCGGGCCAGCTATAATCCCAGTGTCGGAGGGTTGTCCGCCACCTCTGGGGTGGAAAACCGTCTGTTCAGTTACCACATACCATCTACGTCCCTTCTCCTTGACAGCTCTAGCCACAAAGGTTTGGCACTCTCTTAAATAGGGATCTTCGAGATATAGCCTGATTGTCGGCTTTAACCCCTTTACTATCCTCCCTATGTTCAAGGGAAGCCCCTTTAAAGGGGTGCTGTTCATAGATATAAGACTTTAACGGCTGAAGCCGATTATGGTTGAATAGGCTTTCCCCGCGGTTCGTAGCTATTGCTGGAGATTACCAGGTATTATTATATAGCATCGGTATTTTTAAACCAAAGGTTACTTATATGAGTAGTAAAATTAATATAGGCTGGCATGGCCTTACCCTAACTGTCTGGAGGTGAAGACGCTCATTGGGTCAGACGGGGGATCAGGCGAGTAGCCTCATGCTTTCCTGGAGAGAAAGCATAAGGGTGTTCGGGAAGCTGCTACCGTATTTCAGACGGAACCTCAAATATTTCCTGCTGGCGGTAACGCTGCTGCTGGTGAACACTCAGCTGAACGTCGCGGTGCCGCTTCTCGTCAGGATGGTTATAGACGACGTGATAATTGGTGGCAAGAGCCAGCTTGCCGTCCCGCTTATAGGCGGGATACTGGCGGTCTCCCTTGCGGTAGGCTTTCTCTTTGGGGTCAGGAGATATATTAACGCCAAGTTCGCCGGCACAATAACCTACGAGTTAAGGGTTAACGCTTTTAGAGCGGTTCAGAGGCAGTCCTTCAGCTTCTTCGATAGGATATCTACAGGCCAGCTTATCTCCAGGATAACCAACGATACAAGCGTGCTCTCAAGATTCTTCTCACGGCAACTGTCTTCTTTTCTCTCCTCGATATTCACCTTGGCAATGGCGGTAGCCGCCTTGATGACCATGGATTTTAAGCTTACCGCTATAGGAGTCGCCATGACCCCCTTCCTATTCCTAATCTATTTCAGGTACGGCAAGATAATAAGGCCGCTCTACCTCAGTATGAGACAGCAATACGGCGTCCTAGCCTCCGTGGTGAACAACACCTTAACCGGTGTAAGAACCGTGAAGAGCCTAGGTCTCGAGGAGTACGAGGCCCAGAAGTTCGACAGGGAGAACGACAAATATCTTAGGCTGGCCCTTAAAGCCGCCAGGATATCGGCCACCTACAACCCTCTCTCATGGATGGTGATAGGCGTCGCCATGACCCTGGTCCTATTTGTAGGGGGTGTAGAGATCATCGAGGGCAGGCTGACAATAGGCGAGCTGACGGCCGCCGTAAGCTATCTGACCATGCTCATGTGGCCGCTTCGCGCTCTAGGCATGTTCATAACCAGCTTCCAAAGGTCTATGACAGCTGCTCAGAGGGTCGTAGAGATAATAGAGTCCATACCTGAGGTTAAGGAAAAGCCAGGGGCGATCCCGCTCCCCAGGCTTAAAGGCCATATAAAGTTTGAGGACGTGTGGTTCGGCTACGACGCGGAGCACATGGTTTTGAAGGGTGTAAACCTTGAGATAAGGCCTGGAGAGTGCGTGGCCATATTGGGGCCAACAGGCTCCGGCAAAAGCAGCTTGATAAGGCTAATACCCAGGTTCTACGACCCTACAAAGGGCAGGGTCCTGGTGGACGGCTATGACCTGCGGGATGTCAAGCTTAGATCTCTGAGAAGACAGATAGCGATACTTTCGCAGGAGCCGTATATCTTCGCTGGCACGATCAAGGACAATATCTTGTTTGGGAACCCGAAAGCCTCGATGGAGGACGTGGTCAGGGCGGCTAAGGCCGCGAAGATCCACGACTTTGTGGCGTCACTACCCAGAGGCTATGATACGCCGATAGGGGAAAGGGGGGTTACGCTGTCGGGCGGTCAGAGGCAGAGGCTGGCGTTGGCTAGGGCCCTGGTAAGGGACCCAAGAATACTGATTCTCGATGATCCGACGTCGAACCTTGACGCAGAGACGGAGAGAAGGCTGGTGGAGGATCTGAAGGAGGTTGTCAGAGGCAGGACGACGATAGTGGTGACGCAGAGGCCGTCGCTGATAAGGCTTGCTGACAGGATTGTTGTTATGGATGGCGGCCGTATTGTTGAGGAGGGTAGTCATGAGGAGCTTATGGCTAGGAAAGGCCTATACTACAAGCTATACACGTCGTTTGCCTTAGAGGAGGCCAGGCCTGTGGCGGAGGTGCGCAGACGTGGGGTTCCACCGTAGAATACTTGTAGAGGAGGCTGAGCGCCAGCTGCCTGGAACGGTGCTATTCAGGAAGCTACTCGGCGAGCTGGCCCCCTATAAATACGGTGTAATAGCCACAGTGGCGTTAATAGTCATAAACACGATGGCTAATCTGGGAGGCCCCTACCTCACCAAAATAGCTATAGACAACTATATTGTTAGAGGCGATTTCCCAGGCCTTCTATGGGTCTCAGCCATGTTCCTACTCCTGGTGATGGTTGGCTGGATAACCGACGCCGCTAGATCCTACCTTCTCTCATGGGTGGGTCAGAACTTTGTTAACAGGCTTAGAAACAGGCTCTTCTCCCATATTCTCTCGCAGTCCTATGGGTTCTTCAGTAAACATAGGGAGGGTGACCTGATATCCAGAGTTATAAACGACACAAGCGTTATACAGGACGTGTTCATATCCGGCCTCATAACCACGATAAGCGACCTTTTCTCCCTGGTAGGGATAATCGCCGTAATGCTCTACATGAGCGTCCCGCTCACACTCGCCTCTTTCGTAACGATACCGGTCCTAGCCGCCGTATCTTACACGTTTTCGCGCAAGATAAGGAGAGCCTTCAGGATGGCTAGGGAAAGGATAGCGTCCGTCACCACCCGAGTGCAGGAGAGCGTCGAAGGCGCCAGAGACATCCAGGCTTTCACGATGGAGGACAGGATGGCGAAGTCCTTCGACAAGGCTAGCCAACAGGCCTACCAAGCTGATTTGATGGCCGCTAAAACCATAGCGTTCTTCATACCTGTGGTCCAGTTCGTCGGCGCGCTCGGCACATGTATAGTGCTGTGGTACGGGGGTCTCCTGGTAAGCCTCAAAGGCTTAACCATAGGCACCCTGGTGGCCTTCCTTAACTACGTCAGCAGGTTCTTCCGGCCAATACTTAACCTTATGTGGTTCTACGGCAACGTTCAGTCCGCCCTGGCAGCAGCCGACAGGATATTCTACGTGCTGGACTATGAGCCGGAGATAAGGGATGCGCCGGACGCTGCCGAGTTGCCAAAGGTCAAGGGCGATATAGCGTATAGAGACGTGACTTTCGGCTACGAGCCTGGCCGTCCCGTGCTTAAAGGCTTTAACCTACGGATAAAGCCCAGTGAAAAGGTGGCGATAGTAGGCCCCTCCGGCGCCGGTAAGACGACACTGGTCAACCTTCTCTGCCGTTTCTATGACGTGTGGAGCGGCAGCGTCGCAGTGGACGGCTACGATGTCCGCAGGGTGACCCAGAAATCCCTTAGAAGGCAGATAGGCGTGGTTCCCCAGGAGACCTTCCTCTTCCCTACGACCGTAAGGGAAAACATAAAGGTCGGCAACCCGGAGGCCAGCGACGAGGAGGTTGAAGAAATCTGTAAGGAGCTTGGCATAGATGGTTTCATTAAAGGCCTTCCCGAGGGGTATGAGACCGAAGTGGGTGAGCATGGTTTAAGGCTGTCCGCAGGCCAGAGGCAGCTGATATCGTTTGCAAGGGTTATGCTGAAGGATCCGGCCATACTTGTACTGGACGAGGCCATGTCTAACGTTGACCCCTATACTGAAACCTTGCTTAGGAGGGCGATAGCGAAGGTTATGAGCGGCAGGACAACGATAATAATAGCCCATAGGCTTTCCATGGCTAGGCTTGCTGACAGGATTGTTGTTATGGATGGCGGCCGTATTGTTGAGGAGGGTAGTCATGAGGAGCTTATGGCTAGGAAAGGCCTATACTACAAGCTATACACGACCCAGATGAAGGAAGGTATGGTGGCTGAGGCTACCGTTAAGAGGGGTCTTGAGAAAAGGGGACGGCGCTGTGGAAAAACTTAGCCTGCTTCATGTAAGAGCGATTGTTTAAGAGGAATTAGGTTGTTTTTCCCATCCGTGATGAATTTGGTTAAGTTCCCTTTGAAAAACCGTAACCGGCGTTTTTTTAAAAAAAGATTTACTTCATACTTTTAGTCTAGGCGATCCCGTGCTGAACTGTTGGCTGGAACTTCCTATCTTTCTCAGCGGTGCTTTCCAAGAAGGCCTCTATCTCTGGTTTAAGCGTGTTTATCCTCCATTTAACGTAGTCTATGAAGAGTTTCAGGCCCAGCCTTACTGGGCGGAGACGTGGCTCCTTAAGATAGAACCTGTTAAGCATGTCTTTAGCCCAGTGAAGCGAGTGCTCCAGTGTTCGCAGTGCCACCTCAACGTGTTCTGGGGTTAGAGCGTGTCTCCTAAACCAGTCCCTGTTTTTAAGCATCCCCATAGGGACGAAAAACATAGGGACTATCAGGCTCCTATACGGTTTCAACCGGTCGATCAGCTCAGCGGTTGCCGCCAGGTCTTCCGCCGTCTCCCCCGGTAGGCCGAGGATTATCGTGGCTGCTGGCACCACCCTGTTTTCGTGCATTATCTTGAACGCGTCCTCCACTATTTCAGGCCACTGTTCAGCCGGATACGGGGCTGCCTTCGCTGGCATTACCGCTCTGGCCAGCCTCACGCTACCCGTCTCGATCCCTACTTCAACGCCTAGAAACTCCTGTTTATCATGTAGTATATCGTTCATAATTCTTGTGATCAGCCTATACTGCTCCTCAGCATACTTCACGGATGCGAGGCTTACGTGAGACCACGCGATGCTCACAGGCGTTAGCTCAGCCGCCATTTCATGTAGCTTAATGATGGGCTCCGGCCTAGGCTTCACCCCGTCAGCCTGGTATAGGAGGACGTCCTCGCTGTGGAGCAACGTATTCTTGACACCAGCTCTGACGTTAACCATTATTTCCTCCCTCACGCGGTTTAAAGGCATGTGTCTAAGAGGCCTTAAAGTGACTGAGCAGAACCTACAGCCTCTCGGGCATCCCCTCATCAACTCAACCAGTCCATTCACGCTGGCGCCCCTAATAACCGGTATCTCCTCTATGCTCGGTGTATCGCCCGGACCCACATACACATAGTCAGGGAGCGTCTCTCCATTCAACGCCTTCTCTGCAAGCTCGCCTATGACACACTCTGCCTCTCCTTCGACGACCGTGTCAACTCCCCATTGCCGCCAGGCGTCAAGCTCCCATAGCCACTGCCAGGCAGCTGGCCCACCAGCTATTATCCTGACCCCTTTACGCTTAGCCTCTCTGACGGCTGGGGACTCCATGAACCTCCTGAACGAAACCCTGTTGACGGGTTCTCTTCCCGTGAGCATCCACCATTCACTGCTAGGCGGCCCGTAAGCGAAAAAGTCGTGGTGGCCGACCATGAGTACCTTCATCGAGCTAAGATGTTTACCTATATGGTCGGGATCCACTATTGCGGCCTTGAAGCCAAGCTCTAAAAGCTTAGCCTCAATCTTCCTGAGCCCATATGGGGCTTCGATAGGCCTGCCCAGCTTGTCAACCCTAGGTTTAGGCGCCGCCAACCATAGCCAAAGCTTTTCTGGAAGCCCTATCGCGGGCCCTGTAGCCATAAAACCCAGGAACTCCTTTCCATGGTGGTTACTCATCATAGTCCTATCAGATGTTACGACTATCTCAAACCCCATAGGCCTACTCCCTCCTAAAGAAGCTCGTAATGCATGGCGTTCTCTTCGAGAATACGGGTGAAATCCCTACTGCCATTCCTAACTAGGATGCACGGCGGTCCGGGTAGACATCTAAGGAGCTCCCTGAGATCCTCGGGTTTACCCCCCTCATGTTTTAAAACAACCGTATACGCTAGATTGTCCTTAAGGAGTCCCTTTAGCTTCTCCAGATACAGAGGAGCTGGAAGCGGAGAGACGACATGTATAAATATCCGGTGCACCCTTCTCTTGGCGGCAGCTGCGAATAATTTGTCAGCTACATCGCTGTTTTCCTCTTTCTTTCCGTCTAGGACGACTATCACGTGAAGGACGTCCCCATCAGATCCTAGCATTTTACTCCCCCTCCTCAAGCCTTTTAACTAGAGCCTCAATCTCCTTCTCAACAACCCTTAGCCCCTCCTTAACCGGCAGGGATTCGCCGAGTTCGGATAAAGACCTGGAGATACCTCTCTTTAGATCTAACAGGTGTTCTCTGACAAGCCTCTTGACCACCCCGGATTTCGCGGAGAAAAATATTCTCCTGCCTCTTCTATGAGTCCTTACAACAAGGGATCTCTCCTCCAGCAGCCTGAGCGCCGCCGAGAGATGGCTTTTAGCATACCCGGTGGCAACTGAAAGCTCACCGAGTGACATCGGTCTAGCTTCTCTCAGCAGTGTCGACAAGGCTATTGAGGCGGCCAAGGGGAGCCTCAGCTTCATAAAGAACGCCGTTAAGCCATCTATGGACATAGCTCCCACCCACTTATTCCGAATATTCGATATATTCCGAACATAACAGAAATAAAAATCTTCTGTGGCCATGAAACATCGTTTAGGATCGACGGTTTTCAGCTTAAGCCTTGTGCACCAGTAAACGTTTTTAAACTATTCTATGAGACTTCCAGCTGGCAAACCATTATAACAGGTATAGGGTAGATACGTTTATGCTGGTGGAAAGCTTCAAGCTGGCAAGCTATATTACGGCGCAGGCTGTCCGGCGTTTCACCCATGATAAAAAGCTGTTGGAGCAGGGTAGAAGGCTTCTAAATAGGCTAGGAGTCAGGAAAGTTTATGTTGAAAACTATAGGTCGGGGCTTCTAGTGGATAAAGATGAGCTAGTCGATATCAGGGAAATTCTCCAGGATGGATTCGAGGTCTCAGGCGGAACCTGTATAGGGACCTGGGGTAGGGGCTGGGGACGCCGTGCAGGCCTTAGCTCTAAGGTCATATGTCTGAACGATGAGAGGAATCTGGCTATGCTGACCGAGGTCATGGCTCATGCCGCCAGCGTGTTCAATGAGGTATTGATCGACGATTTCTGGGCTAACTGGTGCTATTGTGACGTGTGCATAGAGAGGTTTAACAGGGAGTACGGCTTAAGCCTGACCCCTGAGGAGCTCAGGAGAGCGGTTGAAAGAAGTGATCCCGTGATCATGGCTTACTGGGCTGAATACTCCTCAAGAATACTGGAGGATGTTTCAAGGAGATTCATAGTGGAGCCGGCTAGAAGGGCTAATGCAGATATTAAGGTTGTGTTGAAGGTGGCTGAGTGGCGGGAGAGTTTCTACCATAGAGGACTGTTCTTTGAACGGCTGAAAAACGTGTTCGACGGGTTCTACGTTGGCACCGAGTCGCGCGAGGGAACACTGCGGTACGGCGCCTTCTATACAGCCAGCTACGTAAGGGAGTTTGTCGGAGACATGCTTCTCGGGGCCTGGTTCGACACGTTCAACGGCTACGACTTTTCTCTCCCAATAAACCCTGAAACATATGTTGAGCAAGCCTGGATGAGCGTGCTTGGGCCTGTAGATGAGGTGACGCTTTTCCATTTAGGTAACCTGATGGATGTAAGTAGGAGGCGTCACGTGAAGAGGCTTATGAAGAGTATGCCGGAGATGATGCGTGTCAGAGAGGCCCTAGACGGCGAACCCATCGGGCTGTTGACTTTAGCAGTGCAGCAGCCACAGGCCCCGCTTTACGACAGGTATCTTGAAGATGCCCTGGGCATAATAGGCGTCCCGCTTAAGCCTGTTAAACCGTCCAGTGTGAAGAACGGAGACTATGTTTTGTTGACCGAGAAGGATGTTCGCCGCGTCGGCCTAAAACTTCTCCTAGACAGGGGGGCTAACCTGGTGGTAACCTCTGCTGCAGCTCTCCTCCTCGCCAGAGGGATAGCTGGTCCGCTTGGCCTTGAGGTGCTTGGACTGAGGGGGGATCATGGTGTTCTACATGAGGTGTTTGACGCTAGAATGTTCATCTACGGAGGCCGGTTTTTCTCGGAGGGGCATAGAAGACAATACGTGGCTCCTGTCGGCCCTATACTGGATGCTGAAGGGGTTAGGCCGTTGCTTCTTGCGAGCGACGGTGTCCAGAGCTATCCCGTCATATACGTGAATACCTATGGGGGCTCAAGAATATACGTGCTTAGTGTGACGAAGTATGCTCCGTACCTGGTTAAGCATTATCCGGAGCCTATCCGCGAGGCTGTCAGGGATATAGCCATGGAGTATCTCGGGTTTAAGCTGGAGTGTGTAAAGCAGCCGATAACCAACTTATCAGTGTTCCCCCGTATGGATGGAAGCATCGCCCTGATAAATATGAACTATTACCCGCTCCGGTTAAGGCTTGTAGTAGACATGGAGAAAAACCGTCTAAACACTTCAAAGCCTCCCACGTTAACGGTCCTAGGAAAGGCCAGGATAGAACAGTTGGCCGAAAAGAATAACCGCGCGGTTCTCCAGCTGCTGTTGCCGGCTAAGACCGTCGACGTGTTAAAGCCAGTCTAGGCATGGCGACAATACCTGTCCTGCAGCAGAACTCTTAGATCCCAGCCGGGTGTCCACCTACGCCTCCTACAACGATTGCTGACTATAGGTA
>CAYSTQ010000052.1:5653-9612 GCA_964433855.1 uncultured Thermoproteales archaeon | reverse complement strand
AGGCCTCCACCAGATAAAGTCAGACAAACCCTCCATACTCCAGATTTACTACAGCGGAGGAGCAAGGGACGCCACAGCCCTAATATCAGACAAGGACGCCGGCAAGACGCTGCCGCCCCCAAGGCCGTCCACGGAAACCGCGGGAAAGAACCCCGGCGCAATATCCCCAATACTCGCAGCTGCCGCCAGGGCGGCTGCAGCCCTGATAGCCATAAAGCTCAGGAAACCAGGGACACGCCGCCCGAAACCCTAAGCCCCAGCCAAACCCCTTAAAAACCGTACAGCCCGGCCAACCCCGCGAGCCTCCCAACCCCCCTCTCCGCCGCCGGCAAGCCCCCGCCGATACCAGCCAAGCACCCAGTGGCGGTAACATATGGCCAGCAGATCCAGAAGCATCCCCAACACATCCCTAAGCCTAAACCCCTTATCAATCCTAAGGCTAACAGGCAGCTCAACCACCCTGGCGCCTAGAAGCCGCGCCACCAGCAGCAGCTCAGTATCGTAGGCAAACCTCTTAACCACTATAACCCGGAAAGCCCGCCGCAGGAAATCCCCGCGCGCAGCCTTCAGCCCCGTCTGAGCATCCCTAACCCCAACCCCGAGCAGAAGCCGGACAAGCACGTTATACCCCAGGCTCAGGAAACGCCTCACCAGCGGCGTCTCAACCCTAGACAACGGATGCCTCTTCGACGCCACCACCAGGTCAGCCCGCCGAAGAGCCGCCAGGTACTCCCCCAGCCTACCCGGGCTAACATCCAGGTCACTGTCAACGATCACCACAAACTCCCCGGCCGCGCTAAGCACCCCCAGCTTAACCGCATGCCCCTTACCCACGTTAACATCATAGCTCAACACCCGCAGACGGGGACAGACCGCCGCAAGCCTACGAAGCCTAGCAAGCGTCCCATCAGTACTCCCGTCGTTAACCACGATTATCTCAAACCCGACCCCCAGCTCCTCCAGCACATCCTCCACACGCCGCACAGCCTCAACAATAAAGGCCTCCTCGTTAAAAGCAGGCATAACGACAGAAACCAATACCCTCTCACGCGGCGCGTACAGCACCCTCTCAACGGCGGCTGGCCGCCTACGCCGCCGCAGGCGGGCAACCCCTACAGCCACGGCAGCGCACCAGTAAAAAATAGTGGCCAAACAATATATCCACAGCGAATGTTAAAACAGGAAAACCCCCGTTTAACAAAAACAGCCACCGGCAGGAAACAGGCCGCCGACACCCCGGAGGCAACCCCCGCCAAAACCAAAATTAATTAACAACGCCAGCCTTTATTCCCCCGAGGTTGCATATAATGGCCAGAATAACGCTTGACTTCCCAGCCGCCATAGACTCCCCCGGCCAACCCAGGACAGCCGGCCGGGGAACCCTAAACCTGCCCAAACGCCAAGCCCTGTTAAACCCCCCCTCCGACACCGTCAAGAAACTCCTCGAAACAGCATCCAGCCTGCTCGCCGAACACCTCGGCCCAACCCCAAGCGGGGCAGCCGAGATCCAGGTACTACTCATGGAAAACCACGGCCGCGCCGTAGACACCCTAGTCGAAAACCGCCAGCCAACCCTCAGAGTAAGCCTTGAAACAGCCAGAAAAGCCGCCGGAAAACCCCTCCTCGAACAAGGCCTAGCAACCCTGTACGCGGCAGCCCTCCTCCAGCTCCTCAACTACCTCGAACACAGAGACCACCTGGCCGCCCTAGCCCAAGCCATCCGCTTCCTCCAGGAACTACCCCCCGAGAAACGCGCCGCCCTAGAAGCCGCCGCAGCCAGCCTCAACATACGTCCCTCCAGCCTCCCCTCCCAGGCCGCCGACAGGAAGCTCGCCGCCAGGCTCCTAGCCGAGGCCAGACGCATCCTCCCCTACGACACCCAGGCCGTAAAGGAGATCCTAGCCCAGCACGCGGAGAACCCCTACTCCACCGAGTGTCGCCGCCAGCTCTACGCAGCCATCAAAAACAGCTACCGCGAAGACCTCGACAAGGCCAACATAGCCAGGCTCGCCCAGGAGGCCAGAAGCCGCGGCGAACTAGTAGTCTACACCAGGCTCGGCCGCGCCGCCCTCATAACAGGCTACCTCCTCGCCTCCTCAAACGTCCTAACCCCAACCCCCGAATACAGACGTGTAGCCGAGGAAATACTGAAGACAGCTGAGAAGGCCGGCGGCCAGCAGCTCCAGCTGGAAGCCCTAGCGCTAAAAAGGCTCGCGGCCCAGGAAGAGGCCCCCGAAGCCCTCCTCAAAAGAGCCGGCAAACGGCTACTGGAGGCCGCCAGGCGGCACCGGGCGGAGCTCGAGGACAAGGCCTGGAAAACCCTATGGAGCCACCAGCCCCAGGAGGCCGCCCGCCTCCTCAGCGACGCCGCCAGCACAGCCGGGAAGATACAGGAGTTGCTCGTCAAGGCAGGCCAGGCGCTCGAGAAGGCCGACAGGAGACGCGGCGCCTTCGTGTTCTTCGGCCAGAGAATATCGCCGACCGGAGCCGCCCGGATAGCCTACGTCAACGAGGGCATGCTGCCCTTCGCAGGCCCCAGCTACGGGCTGGAGAAGTACGCCGACGAGGCCGCCCCCAACGTGTACGTGACCCCCTCCCTAACAGCCCTAGAACACGTCGACTACTGGATAGAGGCCCTACCCCTATTCGTGAAAGAGACCGACGGAACCTACGAGATCGACTACGAGGACATGGAGGCAGCCATACGGGCCATGGCCCCCCACTGGGCCGAAAACATATGGAACGCCGCCAGGGAGGGGCGGGGCAAGCCCACCTTCATACTCGTCACAACCCAGAGCTACAACATGACATCCCTCGTCAGACACTGGCTAGAGGACGAGATGGCCTACTACAGCCTGGTAAAAGCCCACGGCCTCCAGGACGAGGTCAAGGCAACCGTCAGGAGATACAGGGAGGAGCTCGTGCGACACGGCAGACAGGCCATAGAGGAGCTACACCTCGGCAAGGCGCTGGAGCTAGAGCTGGAGAAAGGCTGGCCCGAGGACAGAGCCGTCCTAAACGTCCTCCTCAAGGAGCCCCGGGCAGCCCAGGCCGCCGCCTACATAGCCCTAGCCGAGAAACACGGCCTACAGCGGCGCGCAGAGGCCGAAGCCCAGAGGATCCTAAGCGAAAACCCTGGGCTCACAAGGGGCGAAGCCCTAAACCAGGCCAGGAGAAGGCTCCTCGCCCAGATATACCCCGACCCCGAAAAAGCGGCGCGCCGCCACATCAGGGAGAGGCTAGACCTAGCCGAGTCAACCGCCAGAAAAGAGGTGGCCGCCCGCCACGGCCTACAGCCCCAGCTCGAGAAACACAGCCTCAAGGCCGAAGGCCCCCGCAAAGCCTACAACCTCGTATACGCCCCAAGCAGAGTCGACCTAGGCCCCGGCGAAATAGAGTCCGTCGCCGAGCTAGGCCAGCCCCTAGGACCCCTAGACCACGAAGCGGGCCTAGCCGCCCTAAGGCTATACCAGCTGATAAACAGCTCCCCCGAGGGAGCCTACCTGCTCCCCTCCCCCGCCGACGCCGAAGGCCTGAAAACCCTCGAGAACGCCTCCAGGGACGACAACTACGCCTTCGCCAACCTAATAGCCCTGACCGCCGAAGCCATGGGCGCCGACGGCTACACCATAGTCTCACACATAAACGAGCGGCCAACCCACCTAGTCCTCTGGCCCGGCCGCGGCTACGGCGGCTTCTGCGTCCCTGAAGACGGCCTCTTCGTAGGCTACGTCCTAAGCCTAACCAACCGCAGCCTAATAGAGAAGCTCGGCCTACCCCCCGAGGCAGCCGAGGCCGCCGAGAAGCTCCTAGAGGAGAGGCTTGACTACCAGGACCCAGCCGAATGGAGGCTTGAAGCCCAGGAGAGGCTAGCCCCCTATATACAGAGGCTCATACAGGCCGGCGCCGGCCACGTCGTGGGAACCCTCCTGAAGCTCGGCGAGCCGCGCGACCCCTGG
>CAYSTQ010000052.1:0-5643 GCA_964433855.1 uncultured Thermoproteales archaeon | reverse complement strand
CGCGAGGCGGCACGCACCCTCTACGAGGCGCGCTACATCCCGTCACGAATGGTCAACACCTTCATGCCCTACCACGTCGCAGCGCTGATACACCACGCCCTGGAACTAGCCAGGCGCCGCAACCCCAGGGCCAGCCCAGACGGCCAGGCCAGGGTCGGCATACAGGCAGCATACAAGCCCGGGGTCCAGGACAGCCGGATGACCACCGAGTTCGACGTCTTCCTAGCCCTAACCAGGTGCAGCACACGGCTCAAACAGTCCAGGTGGCCCCAGCTAGCCCAGCTAGCCGGAAAATACCTAGAGCCCCGCGAACCACCCAGGGAGATAAGGGTGATAGACCCCCTCATAGACGCCGACGAGTGGCGGTTCGACGACAAGTACAGGCTCCGTGACATGGCCGACAAAGTCCTCGAAACCATCCGGAAAGCCCTGCCCTCCCTAGACCTAGACGACATAAGGGAGCAGGCCAGGCAGTACGGCGCCAACATCAACGAGTGGCGGCTAACCCAGGCCGAGAAGGAAGCCCTCGTCAAAGCCCTCGCCGCCCAAGCCGCCGAGGAGGAAGGCCTAAACCCCTCAAGCCTCAGCCCCGACAAAGCCTTCAAGCTGGCGAAAGGCCGCCTCCTCTGGCTCACCACCTATCTCAACGGCGTCGAGAGAAGCGTCTGGGACGGCGTAAAAGGCCTAGACGCCCTAAGCCTAGGGATACCCCACCCGCCCCTGGTAAAGCTGCTCAAAGACCTCCCCCGCCTCGCCTTCCTCATGCGCGAAGACAACCCGGACAGCGCCCTAGCCCTAATAGACGGCACAGCCGGCGCCAGAGGCCCAGTCCTAGACAAGGAAATGGTCAAGCTCTGGCTAGCCCTAGGCGGCACATACACCGCCGTAGCCGTCTCAGACCAGGCCGTCGAGAAATGGCGCCGCGAAATGATGGAGGAAGCCGAGAAGGCCGGTAGGCTCCTAGCCCAGATCCTCCAAGGCGACCTGGAGAAAGCCGGGGAAACGCTGAGGCAGCTCATCCCCGACGACGCAAGGCTCGAAGAGATCCGGTGGCTCAGCCAGGGCGCCAGGCTAGGGACGGACGCAGCCCGCCACCAGCTCCACGGCCAGTACACGGCAATACTCCGCTCAATGGAGAAGATACGGCTAAACCCCAGCCTGAAAAACCTGGGCTTCACAGACTGGCTAGCCCTAGGCGGCCGCCTCCACCTGGCCAGGCAGGCCCACAGGTTCCGGAGCTACAGGGAGTTCCGCGCCTGGATCCTCGACGTCAAGAGACGCTACGAGGAAGCCCTAGACCTACCCCCCGAGCCCGACGAACAGGCCCTAGCCCTAATAGCCCCCGGCGCCGAAGAGGAGAAGATCGAGCTAGTCCTAGGCGGCTCCCTCAAGGCCGAAGCCAGGGACGAATGGGAGTCCCTGCAGCGCAGGGTGATAAGGGCGCGGCAGGCCAGAGCCCGCAGGCTCGAGAAAATAAGGGCGACAGCCAGCAGCTTCACCCAGGCATACCGAGAGGCCAGGAAGGCCCTAGGCCCCCCACGGCCCCAGGTGGACGAGGAGGCATACACCAGGCTCCTAGCCTACACCGCCGAAGCCCTCAAACACCTGACCCGCGAGCTCATGGGCGGCGAAGCCGCAGCCGAGCTCGAAAAGTGGCTAGCCGACAACCTGCTTAAACAGGGCGGGATAAGCATAAGGGCCTACAGCCAGCTCCTAGACAGGCTAACCAGGCTCGCAGCCGCCTGCCGCGGCGACAAACAGCTCCTCGAAAAAGTCGCCATGGCCGCCGAGCTCGTCGACACATGTCTAGCCGTCGAGCTGGTCGAGGGAGCCCAGGGCTGGCGCGAGCGGTGGACAGCCATAGCAACCTTCTTCGACCGCAGCCTAAACAACCACATCTTCGACTACGCCCCCTACCTCTACACCCGCGCAGCCTTCAGCAAAGACCCCCAGTACAGGGACGTCTACACCCGCAAAGAGCTCTTCCAGCTCATAGCCCGCAGATACTCCTGGCTACACCAGTACCTAACCCTAGTCATCCGGGAGAGAACCCAGCTCAAGTACTGGCCCCCCGAAAAAGTAAAGCTCCTCCTAACCATGGGCACCGACCGCGACGACCTCGCCCAAGCCCAGGGCTACCCCGAGGCCTCACGCCTAGTGTTCAGCTACGCCAGGCTCCGCGACCTCGCAACCCTAGTCCACGACGGCTTCCCCATACCCGACGTCCTAGACATAGACCCCGCCGCCCTAGGCATGGACGCTAAGCCGACCGTCGTAATACTCTACAACCTCGGCAACACGACCGCGATGACCTTCCTTAGACGAGGCCCCAGCCACCCCGACAAAAACGTGATCATGACCAACTTCCTCCGCAAAGCGGAACACCCCAGCGGCCACCAGGTGGCACTGGTCGACTACGGCCTAATCTACCTCACCGAGCAACAGTACAGGAGAGCCGGGGGCAGCAGCCCAGACGCCGGCCGCGACGGCGACACAAGGCTCGTCTTCGCCAGGTTCACCAAGCCCCTCACAGCCGCCGCAGTATTCCCCCACTTCACACACCCCTGGTTCACAACGCAGACCCTCGAGGAGATGGGCGTCCCCCTCAACCAGAGCAGGATCATAGACAGGCTAACCTACGAGAAAACCATACTCCCCGAAATGATAGAGCACTACAACAGGCAAGCCCAGGACAAGATAGAGTTCATCCACCAGGTAAACATCTACAGGGAGCAGGCCGCCAAGCTGACACCCCGGCAGCGCCGCCGCCTAGTCGAGCAGACACTCCTCGAGTTCTCCAGGAAACACCCCGTCGCCATAATCAAGACCAGCACCGAGTCCGGCGGCCGAGGCACCATAATAGCCCGCCTCAGAAACCCCGACGGCTCAATAAACGAGAAGGCCGAGAAAGCCCCCGACGGCTCCACAGCCTACCACGGCTTCACCGCCGCCGTAGAATTCATACTGAACGAGATACTCCCCAAGGACGACGCCGTAATCCAGGAATTCATACCCTCCAACCCACGCCAGATACTCACCCCAGAGGCCTACAGGCAGGTAGTAGCCAGGTTCCGCAGCCTAGGCATAAACATAGGCGACAACACACCCCTCTACTGGAACTTCCGAAACTACGTCGTATGGCCCCCCGGCGAGGAGCCCCGGGTCACCGGCTGGATAATGCTCGTCCACGTCAAAGGCATAGCCAACTACGGCCAGGGAGGCCAGCTCTTCATACTCAAGAAAGACATGTTCAAGCCCGAGTACAGGCACCTCATAGACGAAATGGAGCGCGTCAGCAAAGCCACCATGAAGATGATGATGCTCTACGCCCCCATACACGCCGCCCGCAGAGGCATAAAGATACTCCGCGACCTAACAGGCACCCCCTACAGCAGACCCATGACAAACCTCTCAGACCTAATGCTCAAACCCGTAGACACAGGCGGAGCCACAGAGTGGCGCGTAGTCCCCATAGAGGAGAACATAGGCATGGGCCTATTCTACCAGTACGAACGCCTCCTGGCAGCCGAGGGCAGAGCAGGCGAATCCGTGGACCCCATCCTCGACAGCCTAGCGAAAGCCGCCAGGCAATACCTCCAGGTGCTCAACCAGGCATGAACACCCTCCAGGCACTAGCCCGCCACACCCCAACCATCCAGAGGCTCACCCGTCAAACCCCGGTAGAAATAAAGCCCGACGGACAAACCCCCTACACGGAAAAAAGAAACGGCAGAACAGTGCTCCACCTAGGCCTCATACAGCCGGAAACCCTACCCCCCGAGGCAGCCCTAGCCCTGGTCGAGGTAGCCGCAGCCTACGCACTCCACAACGAAGACCCCCAAGACCCCCTAACCCGGCTCGGAGCACACCTAAACGCCTACCAGGCCTACCACAGCCTCCCAAGCCTAACCCCCCGGGCCAGGCCCGCCCTCCTCAAAGCCACAGCCCGGCTAAACCACCCCCTGGCGAAAGCTATCCAGACATACAGCCGCCACCCCCCAGCACACCTGCTGCTCGCCCAGCTCGCAGACACCCCCCAGGCCAGACAGGCCGCAGCCGCCGCAGCAGGCAACCCCAAAGCCCTACAAGCCCTACTCCAAGAGGCCAGGCCAACCCTAGGGGCAGCCGCCCTAGCCACCGTCGCAGCCCTCAACACCCCCCAGCCAACAGGCAGAACACCCCAGCTCCTCAAAAGGCTCCAGGCCAAGGCCGAACAAGCCCTAGGCCCCGGCGTCAAAGAATACATCCAGTACCTGGAGGGCAGGCTAACCCTAAACCCCCTACACCGAGACCCCGCCCAAGCCCTAGTCGAGACAGCCGCCGGAAGCCCAGACCCCCTCCAGGCAGCCCTCAGGCTCCGCCTAGCCGTATACGCCGAAACCCTCCGCCGCAACCCCCAGGCCCGACAACACCTCCTAGACACGATACTCAATAGACAGACCCTAGCCCGCCTAGCCAGCCTAGCTCAACGCAGAAGACAAGGCATGCCCATACACCCCGTCCAGGCAGCACCCGTCAAACCCGGCCGCCCCAACCTCGCCATAATATACAACGACCCAAGCTTCGAAGACGCCCTCCACGAACTAGCCCAGGAGGCAGCCCAGCTAGCCAGGCTCAAGCTCCTAGCCGTCCAGCCACACTGGCTCGAAACAGACGGAAAAACCGTCACAGCGACAAGAGCCGTAATACTCCGCGGCACCCCCAGGGAAGCACCCCTCAACCCCCCGGCCCCCATACACGCCGCAGCCATCCTAGGCCTAGAGATAAGCCAGGAGAAAACCCTCCACAAAAGACTCTCCCAGCTCCTCCAGCAGGCCCAGGTAGCCGTGATAAACCCCCACCAGGCCGCAGCCAGGGCAGACAGCAAAACCCTCACGCACAGGCTAATAGAGGAGTACCGGCAAGACACGGGAAAACAGATCCAAACCCCCCGCTACACGCCCATACCCAGGCACACCCCAGACCCCCTCCCCCTCCTCCAGCGGCTAGCCCGCGAAACAGGCGCCACACACATCGTCGTCAAACCAGACCACGGCACCGAAGCCCTCATGGCCGCCGCCTACCCCGTCCACAGGCTAGACAAGGCCGCACACCACCTAAACAAGATACTCCGCCTCGACGACGCCATAGCCGAGGAATACCGCGGAAACCCCCAAAACCCAGCCGTCATAAGGGTAACAGTCAGCCTAACAGACAGATACAGGGTAGAAGGCGCCTACATGGTGAAAGCCAGGCCCGGAAGCCTAATAGCCGCCACCACCCACGGCGGCCACATAGCCCCCCCGCCACAGCTACCCCCGGAAACCTGGGCCCAGATAAAGCAGGCAGCCATACACACGGCCGAAGCCCTAAACCAGGGCCTAGACAAACCCCTCAAATACCTCGGAGTAGACATAGTCCTCGAAAACAGCCAGCCAATAATCCTAGAGGCAAACAGCAGGCCAAGCGGCCTAACACACCTAGTAGACCCCCAAACCCGCCTCCCCAACATCATGTCCAACCTACTCAAACACCTAGACCGGACAACCCTCAGCTCCACCGCGTAAAACAGACCCCAGACACAAGAAACTAGGCAAACCAGCCGGAGATAGTTAAACCAAGCCAGCAAATCATATTCATCTCAGAAAAGTTAACCTTTTAAAC
>CAYSTQ010000051.1:0-9631 GCA_964433855.1 uncultured Thermoproteales archaeon | reverse complement strand
TATTTGCCCGGGGGAACATAGACACCCATGCAGCATACGTATTAGTCGTCTTGAACGCTGAACAGGTGTTGCTAAGCATCTTCGATGTTGGAGCTTTAAACTTTCGGTTCAGTGTTACTCGACGAAGACTTTAAAGAATCTTCTTTTCTTTAATTAAGACTCTAGGATCTATCCTCTTTAACCCAGGTATTCTGTCAAAGATTGTGTCAGTAGAGATTATAGTGTGATCCTCCACCTTGCTTAGAGCCGTTGCTGCATAGTAGGCGTCAAACACCGAGCTGAGGTTATACTGCCGCATAAGTGTAAAAGCTAGAAGATCCGTAATATGGTCTGTTTCTAGGAATCTGAGGTTCTTTATTCCGGTTATCGCCGCTGCTCTAGCTATGAACTCATCTATTGATACTCCCTCGCTAACTGACACGTAGTACAGCTCGTGTAGAACCTCTCTTGATGCATAAACGGTTTTAAACAAGCCTTTCTCTATCATCTCGACCAGCCTAGTGGCTACTGGCTTAAGCCAGTCGTCTTCCTTAATGTAGGCGTAGAGAACATCTGTCTCGATCATCATGCCTGTCGACGCCTCTTCGCTCTTTTAACAGCATCTCTCCTAGCCAACTTCTCGGCGCTGGCCTTAAGCTCAGCCCTACCCTTACTCGTCTTGAGCCAGTTTTTAGCGTGTTCGCCTGGCTTAGGCGGTAGAGGAATGACCACGATAAAGCTTCCAGCCGGTATGACGACAGCCTTGGTATTCCTGACGCCTGTTTTTCTAGGTAATGTAAGCCTACCTCTCTTGTCTACAGCCACTATGGACATGGTTATCCCTCATACATTATTTAAATGCCCACTTACTTATAAATTACCCCAATATTATGGAAATTACCCTCTAATTCAATATATACCCTCATATTATGGAGTACTTGAACCAGCAGAACCACGCCCGTGACTATCCGCTATCCGTTTCTCGAAGCCGTTCTCAGCGGTCGGTACTTCCATTACTGATTTTAAACATCTCTTTTGGCCCATAATACTGCTGGGTTTCAGGAGGCACTTTCCGGTTTCCGTTTTTACATATGGTTTATATTTGTTCACCAAATAGTTATACTTGGTGATACTATTATTGGTTAAACTCAGGATTAAGGTGGGGCCTAAAGGCCAGATAATAATTACCTAAGATTTTCAGGGAGGCCCTACAGGATTAGGGAGGGGGGATATGTGTTGCTTGAGCCGGCGGACGACAAGCTGATACTGAGGGGGATTGAGGATCCTAGAGAGGTTTTAAAGTGGATTAGGGATAGAAGGAGGATAGGGGGAAGGGAGGCTAGATTAGGGGATTTAGCCAGGATTGATCTAGAGAAGGGGTTTGAGGATGAAGGTGTTCGTCGACGCTAGCCTACTGATTTATCTGAACGTTAAAATGCCCAGCTGGGAGGCTAGGCTTGTGGAGGATTTCTAGCTCGACCTACTGCTAAACCATTTACTGTATACTAACGTGCTGGTTTTAGACGGGGTAGCATACGTGTCCAAGGGGAAGTATGGAGTGGATTACAGCGATACAGTAGATTTCATAGATAGAGCAGTGCTACCCTATGTTGACATATTACCGGTCGGCTTAAACGAGTATCTAAGAGCTAGAGAGCTGATGATTAGGTATGGACTTAAGCCGTCGGATTCGATTCATGCAGCAACTATTGAGAATCATGGCTTACAGGCAATAGCGTCTGAAGACGAGGATTTCGATAAAGTGCAGATTAAAAGACTATGGATTGAAAAGCAGGATTAGGTAGAACCTGCAGTGTCCTAGTCACAGTCCCGCCTAGAAGACAAGGCTCTATTGGTTATTACTAGGAGAATAGTTAGTGCACCACCCCTAAGATCAAAACGCAGAACCAAGAAATGGAATGGCTGTCCCGTAACCTCGTGGGATCTAAAAGAACCTCTATTGCTACAGAGGAAGAACAGCCGAACAGGGCTTTAAAGGACTGTAAACCTGTAAGCAAGCTGGCGATCCAAAGAATATTGCTTGACACCATTGCGTTTTTCTCACCTGAACTTATTAGCCTGTAACACTGTATATATCTGGGAGAGAGGATGACCGGGCTGGCGGATCCCCTTGTAGTTAAAGGATATAGAATAAGGAATAGGATAGTTCTGCCTCCTATGGCGACCGGGCTGGCCGGCCCTGACGGCGAGGTTACCGAACCGCTTCTTGAACACTACAGGCAGCGGAGCCAGTGTACTGGCATGGTTATCGTCGAGCACGCATACGTTAGCCTGGACGGGAAGGCAAACCCTAGACAGCTAGGCGTATGGTCTGACAAGCTGGTTCCGGGCTTAGCCAACCTGGCCTCCACCATTAAGGATAACGGGGCTCTGGCGGTAGCCCAGATAAACCATGCTGGCGGAAAGGCTGATCCTAAGGCTACGGGCACTAGGCCTTTGGCGCCTTCACCGGTGACGGTTCCCGGCGGGCATGAAGCTGCCAGGGAGATGACCAAGGAAGATCTCGAGCGGGTTTTAACGGCCTTTGTTAGGGCTGCAGAGCGGGTGGTTAAGGCCGGTTTTGACGGGGTGGAGGTCCATGGAGCCCACGGTTTTCTCCTGAGCGAGTTCCTGTCCCCCATAACTAACAGGAGGAGGGATGAGTATGGAGGGAGCCTAGAGAACAGGATGAGGTTTCCGTTAATGGTGGTTAAGGAGGTTAGGAGGGCTATCAGGGGAAAGCTGTTGCTGTATAGGCTTGGCGCTGACGACAGGATGAAGGGAGGGTTTACCGTTAGGGAGGCTGAGGTGTTCGCAGCTAGACTGGCTGAGGCAGGGGTTGACGTGATCGATGTCTCCGGGGGCCTCTGCGGCTCGAGGCCGCCTGAGCTTCAGGGCGTCCAGGGCTACTATGTGCCGTTGGCGGAGAGGATTAAGCAGGTGGTGGACGTTCCGGTTATAGGTGTGGGAGGGATAAGGGATCCTTGTTTCGCCGACAGGGTCGTGAAGGAGGGCCGGGTGGATCTAGTGGCTGTTGGACGTGCACAGCTAGAGGACCCCCTATGGGCGTGCAAGGCGCTAGGCATCGAGCAGCCCGTATAGACGTAGTGTTCTCCGGGGAACTGCTGACAGTGAATGCTGCCTAGTTTTAGATGCTACGCAAGTGTTTTAGTTTTTCGAAGTCTTCCCCGCTTAGCCCCTTTTCTGTTAAGCCTTTGAGTGTAGCGTAGTGGAAGAGAGCTACACCGTCTCCGCCTCCCCGTTTAACGCTTTCAGCCAGGCTTAGAATATAGTCTGCGCCTCTCTCAAGGCTCCATCTTTTCGCGCCTGGCCTCGCCCTTCTCACAACCGTGTTGGCGTAGAGGGCCGGCATCAGGGGCTTTCCCGTTGCCCTAGCAGCGTTTCCAATCAGTTTCTCTGCGAACCCTGGGGATATCTCGTACAGCGTCGGCACGAGGAAGTCTAGGTGTTTGGAGAAGCCTATCCAGTCCTGGTAGACCGACTCTATGGCTGTCGGATAGTCGGTGAACACGTAGGCTGAGGCTTTCCCGCCATATGAATGGGTTAGTTCACTGAGTTCGCGGACGGCCTCTGTAACGTTCTCGACGAGTATCTGCACATAGTATCGGAGCACGATGACGTCTCTGGAGGGGAGCTCGTAGCCGTATTCCTCCCTGAACTTTGATAGGCATCTTCTGCAGTAGCAGTAGTATCTTCCTTCTAGAGCCTCGGGATATCTAACGTAGTCATAGTGTATTCCGTCCACCTCGTACCTTGTCAGCGCCTCCTCCATGAGCTCCTTAAGGAAAGCCCTGTATTTCCCCGAGGAGGGGCAGATCCAGAGCGTTGAATACCGTGGGTCCACGTAGCTCCAGACAGGCTCGTCCCAGGCGCTCTTGCCGTATCTGTTTACGACCACCGTATCCGGGTTTTCCTTGACGACTAGGCTTGGGTTAGTGAGCGCCTCCTTGAACAGACAGAACCACGCATGGATCTTTATCCCTCTCTCCTTGGCCTCCCTTACTAGTTCTCCGTAGGGGTCTTTGCCGCCGAACCTTGTATGGGCCTTCTCCGTGGGGAAGTATACGAGGCTTCTAGTGTCCTTCGTCAGAAGGAATAGGTCGCTCACCCCTAGTGTTTCTAGATCCCCTATTATCTCCGGTGGGGAACATCCTTTTTCGATTGGAGTGAACTCCAGGTATGCTCCAACCCTCACCTTATTCACCGTTTACGTTATAGGGTTTCACGGATAAAACCACTGGCTTTAAACAAGTAGCAGATATGTATTGGGCTAAGGTTAAGCAGCAAGCTTCCGGGCAGCCTTCGTTTAAGCCGGTTCCAGCTGGTTGCCGCCGGAGACTTCCTAAATATTTATTGGATAAATTATTTTGACATGTATCCTTATTTTGAACCTTATTTTAAAATAATTGTTCTGGGCGCATCGAATATGATAATTGCTTCTGCCGAGCGGGGCGTTAAGAACGTATGTTCTTCAGGGATTTCGTTGAGCTAGTCGGAGAGCTGGAGAGGACTAGAAGTAGGCTTGAGAAGGTCAGCCTAATAGTACATCTGCTCAGGAGGCTGGAGCCTGAGGAGACCGCCCCCGCTATATGGCTACTCACCGGCAGGATATTCCCCGAGTACTCTGATCTTAAGCTGGAGGTCGGCTGGGCGTCCGTAAACAAGGCTTTCCGGAACATTAAGGGCTTGACAAGCCTGATGGAGAGGGGGCTGACCATTAAAGAGGTTTACGACTACCTAAGAAGGATATCGATGGTTAAAGGCGAGGGATCCCGGAGGAAAAAGCAGAGACTACTCGAAACATTGTTTGTATCCCTGGATAAAAGCGAGCTTGAGTACCTCGTCAGGTTTATTTTCGGCGAGCCGCGGGTTGGCGCCAACGAGGGGCTCGTGCTCGAGGCCCTGGCCAGGGTCGCGGGCGTAGATCTTGAAACCGTCCGTAGAGCATACATGTTTAAGGGGGATCTAGGGGAGCTGGCTGAGATAGCCGTGGCTGGGGGCGCTGAAGGACTTAGACAGATAAGGCTAGAGCTGTTCAGACCGGTTAAACCCATGCTTGCGGAGATGCTGCGCGACGTGAGGTCTGCGCTGAAGGAGTGCGGCGGTATCGCGGCCTTTGAGTTCAAGTATGACGGGGTTAGGCTGCAGATACATAAACGGGACAGCGAGGTCAGGCTTTTCACTAGGAGGCTTACGGACGTAACCGGGAGCCTGCCCGACGTCGTGGATCTTGTGAAGGAGCATGTGCATGCGCGTGAAGTGGTTCTGGACTGTGAAGCCGTGAGCTTTAGGGACGGCAGGCCTGTGAGGTTCCAGGATCTGGTTAGGAGGATTAGGAGGAAGCACGGAGTTGAGAGAATGATGAAGGAGATGCCTTTTGAAATAAGGGTGTTCGACATCCTTTACCTGGATGGAAAGGTTCTCGTCGACAAGCCATATAGGGAGCGGATAAATCTGCTGTCCGGCGTCGTGGATGAGAAGCTGCTTATCGAGCGGATAGTTACCGATGATCTCCAGGAGGCGAAGGAGTTCTACGAGAGAAGTGTTAGCTTGGGGCATGAGGGGTTAATGGCTAAACGGCTGGACGGCCCCTACACGCCGGGAGTCAGGGGGAGATACTGGTTTAAGATTAAGCCTGCTGAGACGCTTGACCTGGTGATAGTGGGGGCGGAGTGGGGTCATGGTAGGAGAAGGGGGTGGCTGAGCGACTACTATCTCGCCGCCCTGGACGGGGAGAAGGGGGATTTCGCTGTTATAGGTAAGACCTTTAAGGGTCTGACGGACGAGGAGTTCAAGGAGATGACTAAGCGGCTACTGGAGCTGAAAGTCAAAGATGAGGGATGGCGGGTCTGGGTTAAGCCAAGAATAGTGGTTGAGGTGGCGTACAGCGAAATACAGAGAAGCCAAAAATACGGGTCTGGGTTGGCGCTCCGCTTCGCCAGAATAGTGAGACTACGGCCGGATAAATCCCCTTGGGAGGCTTCCACGATAGAGGAGGTTAGGCGGCGCTACGAGGAGCAGTTCAGGAGAAAGGCTAAGACATCATCTTAACAGACATCAAAACTCGTACCCGGTTTTCTTATACTATACTGTTTTAACACTTAATACGCCAAAGTGAGGAGCACCCGTTACCACCTTTGCTTTACAGGCGAGGGTTGAAGCCGTTATTATCACGTCTACCAGCTGGACCTCTGAATGCTTTAGAGCTAGTAGCCCTGTCTTCAAACGCTAGATCCTTCGTAAACGATACTACTTTGACGCCAGCATCTACCAGGATCTCAGCCTTACCTCGACGATTTCCCTACCTATTCTTCTACCTGTAACCCCTGAGGTACTCCGTGGGCGACTATGCTGGGCACGTAAAGGCTTTTTCGGACTTTATAAGCAAATCCAATAATACAAGTAAATAAACCCGCCTTACTTTCACTATTCTTAAAGCCTTCTGTACAGTATTATTTCCTCGTCTTTAACCACTAGCTTAACAATGCCTAGAAGAGGCTTAACCAGTTCTTCATCAACGTACAGATGGACTGCTTTAAACCCATGTCTACCAGCCCTGCCAGCTATCCATGCCATGGCCTCGGAACAGCCTCCTTATCCCTGACCCATAGTGTGACGCAGGCCTCCCCGCCCGGAAGCCTCTCCATAATATATGCCATATCTAGGTCAGTCACCGTCCCCCTCTCGTGGATAGCCCTGCCGGTCTCCACGGCTATAGGCCACATGCTTTTAAGCCATGCGGTGAAACCCGTCTTCATCCTCGGAGATATGAACAGCATATCTCGGAGATCGTCGTAGTTTTCCGGGAAAACCTGGGTTTCATAGCCCTGGACGCGGGCGCCGGGCTTAACTACCACATGGGCAACTCTGTAAGCTACTTTATCTAACCCGCATTTCCTGTAGAAGGCCACCGCGTCCTTTTCAGGCCAGACACTGAGCGTTCCACAGCCTTTTTCACAGGCTATCTCTCCAGCCTCCCTAACAAGCGCTCTGCCAACGCCTCTACGCCTGTACTGGCTGTGAACAACGAGAACATCTATGAACCCCGCTTCATCCAACAAACCCCTTTCCCCACCCACGTACAGCTCGAGCTCCCCTACAACTCTACCGTCCAACACAGCCACCAGCGGGTACTGCCCAGACGATAAAACATAGTTAAGATGCACAGCACACGTCTCAACGCTCATCCAGGGGCCGCCGTGCAGGAAGCGCTCCTCGACGCTGAGCTCCCTGCAGCCAGCCTTTACCCGCCGTCCAGCCTCATATCTGAACCATTCTGTGACGTCGGAGCAGTGCACCTCCGTTATCTCTTTAGCATCGTTTAGAGAAGCCAGCCTGACGATGAGACTCATCGCTAACACCTATCTAACAAGTATTTTGATACCTCTACTTGAATAGAAGCCTTCCCGTGTTGTTTTCCACTTTAAAAAGATCGTTGATATGGATTAAGCTATCGGTTACTCTACTCTTTAATAGGTTCGAATAGATCCTTTTTGGCGCCGCATACTGGACAGACCCAGTCGCTCGGAAGCTTCTCAAAAGAAGTCCCCGACTTTATCCCCGAGCTCGGATCCCCCTTCTCCGGGTCGTAGATGTAGCCGCAGACTATACACCTATACTTAATCATATCACCGCCAGGCATGCACACCACCTAATCGATTTATCTAAAGTCTACAATAATCTTCAGCTGGCCTAACGAGTGTCACATCGTCTATATTTCTCTATATTTCATCTTTTTGAAGAACCCCTAGAGCCAGCTTAAATGTTAAAACGGTCTCTTAATCTTTTTAAGGGTGATGAACGCTATGGCCGACAGCGCAGCAACCGCAGCCACGGCGACCACGGGCTCCACTCGCAGTCCTCCTCCACTCTTCTTAACGCTAGTTTTCGGCGGGCCATAGAACACTAGGTCTTTATCGGAGAGGACGCAGAAGGCGTCGTCATCCTCCGTGCCCCTAACCTGCACTATCACGGGTTGGCTGGCCTTCACCGTGTGAACTGTTTCGCCGGGAAGCATCGCGTACTGGTTTTCAACTGTAGTGATTTCGCCGCCGTCTATCTCCAGCGTCGTCTTGAAAGGTGTGAACACCACCGCGCCGCCTGGAACCACTACCCTGTACTCTACGTTGGCTGGGACAGCTGCCTGGCCGCCGAGCGTCGTCGGGAACTTTTTACCGATCAGCTTTTCACTGCCGAACTCCATGCGGAGCACGCTTGTCTGGACGCTTACGGGGCCCGTGCTCGCCACACGGAAGAAGCCGTGGACGGTCTCGATCCTCTGAAACCACACCCGCATAGAGTTGACGTCTTCCTCGGTGAAGACGTGCTCGTAGACCTTGGCCTCTCCACGGTATATCTCTACTTTGCATGGCCTGTAGGCGACCACCAGGATGTAGGGGTTGGTGAGCCCCCATATCACGGCCTGGAAAAACGTGCCGACAGGCATCCCCCTGGCGTCGATAAGGGGAGTCCCTGATTTAGCTCCGCCTTGCACCACGGCTATTCTACCCGTTGAGACGACTCTGACGACCTTGTATATGGCTGTGTTAAGGGGTTTAGACTGGTTCTGCCGGAGCTGAAACTCCTGTAGCTTCCTGCCCTTGGAGTCGTACACGGTAACCTTGGCGTCTTCGAGGGCTATGGCGGTCGGTGGGATATCCGTGGTGCTCGTGGGGTGAATATGAATTCTCGGCCTACGTAGTTGCCCTCAGTGGACGTGAAATATATTGTGGCGTCCTCGCCTATGTCGCTGCAGACGATCACCGTCAGCCTGCTGTCCGACTCAAGCACGTAGTAGCCAGGCCTGATCACGCGATGTATCTTCATCTGCATCCTTTCCACCGTATCCTCGAAGGCCAGGCTTTTCTCCATGCCTCCCTTGGCCAGGTTGTAGAGCCTGTAGGTGGAGCGGTTCACCCCGATCACGACAAGAGTCCTATCCGTGGACGCCCAGAAGAAATACCTGTATCCTCGACCGGCCTGAGGAGAATGGGCGGCCGCCAGAAAGGCCGCCGTTAAAGTCATCAATATAAACAAGCCTGCAAACAACCTTGTCAAGGATTCCCCAGTTATAAAAATTCTTTTTAAAATCAAAAAAGCTTTTACACTGGAAACGCTGAGACACGGCTAAGTGTAAGGTGTCTAAGCGTCGGCTCTTAAACGTTCTTTAGCCTTCCCTGGAAACATTTAATAGCATGTAGCCTCGATACGTAGTAGGGGTAAGCTTGAAGTACCGGATTTTAGGTAGAACCGGCTATAGCGTTTCTATTCTCACGATAGGAGGCTGCGCCATCGGCTTCGCCGAGAACGTGGAGAGGGGGCTGGAGGCCTTCAGGTGGGCCGTTAGCCGGGGCCTGAATATGGTTGATGTAGCTCCAAGCTACGGCGAGGCGGAGGCAAGGCTTGGACAGATAATAGGTGAGTACAGGGACAGGCTGGTTGTAGCCGAGAAAACCCTAGAAAGAAGCAGGGAGGGGGCCTGGAGAGAGCTCCGGCAGTCGCTAGCGAGACTTCGGATCGACTACGTGGACCTGTACCAGCTTCACGCCGTGAATAGTCTTGAGGAGCTTGACAGGGTATTCAGCAGGGATGGGGCGATGCAGGCCTTCCTGGAGGCTAGGGATCAGGGGTT
>CAYSTQ010000050.1:0-9656 GCA_964433855.1 uncultured Thermoproteales archaeon | reverse complement strand
CGCTAAAGTACAGCGCTGCCCCGTCCGCCGTCACACCCCAGGGAAGCTCGAGCGCAGCCAAGTTCAGCACCACCCCCAGCAATGCCGCCATCACATCGACAGGAATCACGTACACCCGCGCCAAACCACGTACACCACCCTCCATCAATATATGTTATTAAAAAATATTTTTAAGAAATTTCTTAAATAGTTTTTATCCAAGGTTCATCACAGTATCTATAGACGGCGGTATCATGCGTTCAACGGTTAGTATAGCGCCAACAGGCGGCTTTATCTCGACGATAAAGGTGTCATGGGGCCCAACAAGAGGCGCGCTAACATAAGCTTCCCCCAGGCCTCCACCTACCCACAGTGTACTGTAGTAGTCCGGCAGCAGTTCATCCAAGTGCCTAGATATGTTGAGCAGATAAATCTCTATCTTGAACTTCTCCCCCTCCTCAAGTAAGGCATCCCCATCGCCTACCACCTGAGTCACACGGGCATAAGTACCGTTATTAGCATAGATGTTATCTAACGATACATAGTTGTTAGTATAAGTTATAACGAGCTTGTCTGGATTGAGCTCCACTGGCTGTCTACCACTCGACAATTTAATATATATAACAATTTTACTAATAAAGCCATCCGAGAGCCCTGATCGCAGATATATAGTTTCATCGGGTTCTGTACCGTAACTGTAAGTATATTGACCGTCTTCGGTTGTTATGCTGCTGCTAGTGACTCCGTATGCGATAACTGATCCATCGGTCTCAACTGCCGATGAAGCCTCTGATAAGCCAGAGGCTATTACGGTCTTGCTGCGCTGGGCCGTGAAGAAACCCATGTTTAACACTACGAAGGCGAAGGACGCCGCAACTATGACAAACGCTATTAATATTATCGCCGTCTCGATACCTGTCATCCCCCGCCTGCTCTTTCTAAACCTAAACATCTTCTTTATACTCGGCAAGGCTTTCACCAAAGATCTTCTGCCAGTTAAGATTAATATTCATAAACTTAGTTAAATCAATCTAATAACGATTAAACTTGGTAAATAACAGTAAACGGCGCCGGCAAATCCCCGAGTTTAACGAATAGAAAAATGATGCAACTAGGACTTAACCTAAATAAATAGATAAACCTGACGACACCAGCTGTAAAATATGGCTTCATTAACAATAGAGGAGGCTATAATAACAATAGCTGTAGTGGCGGCGGCCTCCACCTTAATGGTAGCGGTCTTCTCAGGCCTAAGCCGTATGGAGGCAAGCTACCATAGCCTAATCCAGGACACGACAGCCCGCATAAACACCGCCATAAAGATAATCTACTGCGCAAACACCAGCACAACCCAGATAAAACTATGGGTCAAAAACATAGGTAGCGAAAAAATACTCTTAAACACGTTAAACAAATCAGACATAATACTCAAAGGCCCGGACACCTTGACACGGCTATCCCCTAACGCGGCCAGTGACGGCTGGACATACCAAGTAGTAAACGGAGACCAGGATCAATACTGGGATCCAGGAGAAACCCTCGAGGTAACCGTAGTCCTATCAACAACTCTTACCAAGGGAGATTACCAAATAACAATAACACTATATAATGGGGCAACCGCAACCTACGACTTCTCAACATAGGTGGTTAACATTGGGTTTCGCAACCACGCTCGCAGGATATATAACTACAATAATAATGCTTACCGTGCTTACCCTGACAGCAGCCTTAACTAGCGCCTACCTTGAAAACGCGGCTACCCAACTATCAAACAAAGTAGCCATAGCTGAAGACGAAGAAAAAATAGAGATAATGACCCATCAAATAGTAAATTCAACAACATTTCTAATAAATATAACTAATACAGGTGACATACCTATACCTGTCTCAAAACTAGACATGATCGATATAATAACAACATATGTATCAAACGGACAGATAATAACGGAAAGAGCAGTTTACAAGGCAACAACAGGATGTCGATGGACACCGTTATATCTATATACTGGTAATATTCCCTATGAAATTATAAACCCTGTAAACCAAGACTTCAGCTCAGGGCTTTGGGATCCAGGAGAAACCCTCGAAATACGACTTACCCTGTCAAACCCAGCAGATAACCTGACACCTATTTACATAGTGGTATCTGCACTAAATGGAGCTAAAGATGTATATACTATCATATATCAATAAATATTAAATGAGAAAAATACATAGTTAAAATGACCGGCAACTAAACGTGTCATTTAGTGAAAAAATTGAAAACAAATGGTTCAATACCTAATTTATCCTACGGTTTGAATTTAATTCTTTTTTAACAAATATAATTTTATATTCTAAATGAGATGGTATAACAATTGATGACGACTATAAATCTCAACGCGAAAACCGACAAATCAGAGATGTTAGGATCACAAAGGCAAACATCATTAATAGCCTATGCAATAAAAGATGAAAACCGAAGAAGAATACTTCTCAGAATGTTGAAAAGCCCAGCCTCGCTAACGGATCTAGCTAAGGAATTTAACCTTAGCAAGCCACTAGTGTCATACCATTTAAACATACTCTATGAAGCAGGGCTGATAACTCTCGTCGATCTAAGACGAAGTAAAAGAGGACCTAAAAAAAAGTACTATGGTTTAACGATAACAGGAATGCAGATAGTCAAAAATGTTCTGAACGTGGATACGACAAAAACACGGTCTATAATAGTCAGGTTGATAGCTAGCAACGATCCCTACACGTATAAACTATATAAAAAAGTACTCTCGATCTTCATGATACCGGCAGTTATCGCAACAATATATACTTTCAAGAGTAATCTAGAGCTGCCACTCTTTACAAACATAGCTATCACAGCGATGTTTTCCCTGGCGTTAATATCAACATTCACAATATTGTTCGCCGCAATCGCCAGGATAAAACACAAGAGACGTGACCAGCTGCGTTTGCTCGGGCCTTCAAAAATAAACGTCTAGCTTTAACATTTCTAACAGAAGTTTAAAAAGTAGTTAATAACTTAAAAATAATAAAGTTATCAATAAAGACATTTCTATATATGATGGGAGAAGAAACCAAACAAGAAAAAGGGCTGAGAACCCAAGTAATAAACACATTACTTCAGATGAACACCGACGTGTCTGACGTAGATGATGTACTTGTAACGCTTGAAAAAAAGCTAAATGATGTAAACAAACGGGTGCAGCAACTAGAGGAGAGAGTTAGCAAGTTGGAGGAACTTCTTATGAAGATGGGGTGAGATTCATGACCCTGACGATAGCGGTCCACTCATATCGAGGAGGAACAGGAAAGAGTACTACAACATCAAACACAGCCGTCTTACTTGCAGCTATGGGTCATACAGTTGTTACAATAGACTTAGACCTAACTTCGCCGGGACTACATGTAATATATGGAGTGGCCCAAAAAAATCTTCCCTACACACTTAACGATTTCCTTTTCAATCAGTGCACTCTAAAAGACATAGTGGTCGACGTAACACAACACCTCGGCATCCCTAGAGGTAAGCTGTACTTCATAGGAGCCAGTATGAAACCTGAAGAAATAGCTAAACTCATGCAAAAAGGATACAATGAAACAGTATTCAGACAGACGGCACACGCCCTCGGAAAAGAGTTCGGTGCAGACGTAGTAATATTTGATACGCATCCTGGGCTCACCGAGGATACTTTAATGAGCGTGCTAAGTAGCGATGTAAGCTTAGTAATAATGAGGCTTGATAGACAAGATATAAGCGGAACATATCTACTGCTCCAGATCCTTAGAAAATTCAAAAAGGTAAGCTATGTTCTTCTAAACATGGTACCGCCCAACCTAGCTTCAAACCCGAGTCTCCCAGAAGAACTAGCTCAAACACTAGGCGCGCCCATACTTGGCGTAATACCATTTTACGATGAAGTACTAGCGCATAGAAGCAAGGGCGTCTTTTCATTACACCACCCCAGCCACCCATACACTGTACAAGTTCTAAACGTCGCTAAAACTATAGCTTCATGGATTCAATAAAGGTTAAAGAAATCTTTTCAATTATTTTCAAAATTATCTAAAACATCTTTAACTAAAAACAATATTTATACCCATGTCCATATTACTAGTTAGTAATCTAAATAGGCTAAAAGGGCTTTAGCAATGACAGCGGAAGAAGTCAATGAACTTAAAGAGGAATTAACCGAATTAGTTGAAGGACTTGAAGAAGAGGAAGAAAACGAAGAAGACCTCATCGAGGATTTAACCGACCTTAAACACAGAGTAAATCTGATGGAAAAAGAGATGAAAGACCTATCCCAAGCCTTAAAACAGACCGTCCTAGATGTTCGATCACTGATCTCAGAGATGGATAACCCCTTCAATTATTTACGGAGCATAGGAGTTGATAAACTAGTAGAGAAGGCTCTGGAAAACGCTGAAGAAGAACTAAACAAAGCAAAAAAAGAGGCTATAAAAGACCGAATAAAGAAAAAACTCAACAACGAAGAAGAAAAACAAACAGCTCCTGCTGCGCTCCTACCCACAATGTTGACACCGCCGGAGCCCGTGGAACCTTCTTTAGAACTTAAACCATTAGTTAACGAGCAGGTAGCAACCAATGCTGAAACCATGACAACAGAAAACACCCCAGGAAATAGTAATATACAGGTTAACCAAACAATTCCATTGAATCAGAAAACGTTTAAGAGACAGATCTCCCCATCCCAGGCACCAACAGTAGCTAAATCTGATCTCTCAGCGAAGCACGAAGCAAGACCTAGCTTAAACCAAGCAACGTCAGTGAACAGAAGCATAACTCGCGTCTTAATAGCCGCTGCCTATCTACTGATAAAAATAGGTGAGGAGGACGCTGAAAAACTGTTAGGACAGTACGTGATGAAAGGCTGGATCCGTCCGGACACAGCGAAAGAAGTCCTTGACGCTATGCATGTATTAGCATCCCACTCCGAAAAACTCCAGTTCCGGAGAGAAATAGAGGAAGACGGTGAAATCGGTATAGATGACCATCTACTAATAGTAACTCTCCTGAATTCACTTGATGGAGAAAATTCAGAATGGTCAGACACCCTCTTAACCCTCCTGTTAGCCCGTGTTGGGCTCTTAACCCCCCTCCTGAAATTACCGTTCAAGAACAGATAGGAGGGGGAACATGTCGTTCTCTACGGTTCAAGAAGCAGAACGTGAAAGAATACTTAAGTTTAACAGCGTAGAATTGGATCGGAGACTTGGAGGTGTTCCAATACCGTCTCTAAATCTTTTCGAGGGTGTAAACGACTCGGGTAAAAGCGTAATGGCGCAGCAACTAACTCACAGCGCCCTTCAAAGCGGTTTCCGGGTTTTATACATAACCACCGAGGATACACCTAAAGGCTTAATATCTCACATGGCGAGCCTAAACTGGGACGTTACAGATTATTTCATAAAGGGTGACTTTCAGATAACTTCAATGCATGTAAAAGGCGTTAGATGGAGTCAGGAACTAGCTAAATTCTACCTTATAGGCTTACAAAATTATCTTAAAAGAAAAGCGAATAGGTTCGACATATTTGTAATAGATTCATTAACCCATATAATAACCTACGCCCAAGAACGCGACATACTCGAGTTCTTCTCTGAATGCAGAAGCCTAACCGACATGGATGACCGTACATTCCTTATAATAATCCACCCCTACGCGTTCAGCCAAGAAATGCTGATAAGGATAAGATCCATGTGCGACGGCCACTTCCTCTTCTCAATAAAGAAGTTCAGAGACAAGAACGTCCTAGTGCTGGAGGTAGGCAAGCTCAAAGGAGCCGCTATGAAATCCGGAAACATAGTCAGCTTCGAAGTAGACCCCAACTTCGGCATAAAAGTCCTACCCTTCTCCTCAGCCAGAGCCTAAAAGGTGCATGAGAAATGCAGGCAATATTAAAATATAAAACCCTAGCTGACGTTCCTACAATAGATGGGGAATGGCAGAAACGCGTAGAGAACAACCCGCACCTAGCCGAATACCTAGCCAGCTGGGAGAAGATAACCGGCAAACTACCCCAGTTACACGTCCAGCTATCCAGAGACATGGCCGCCATAACCCAGCCAGACATACTCTACGCCGTTGGAGACCCGGTCTACATACACATATACACGAGGCCTGACGGCACAGTAGTATACAACCCCGTAGAGCCACGGCTCCCAAAACGGGAGCGGGCAACCCTACTTAAAGAAGTCGAAAGACGGATAGCCCTGAAGATCGACGAGCGACACATACCCCAGAGCCGGGAGGAACACGAGAAAATACTCCTCGACCTTCTAAACAAGGTGGTTTCAATATCCGGCAACACCAAGATAACCAAGGGCAAAATATACGTCGACAAAAACACATACGAGAAGCTCAGATACGAGCTATACTGCGAGAAAATAGGCGTAAGCATACTCGAGCCCTTCGTAAGAGATCCATACATAGAGGACATACACTGCAGCGGAGTCGGCCCCCTCTACGTTAACCACAAAATATTCGGCGACCTAGAGGCCACCGTAGCGTTCGAAAACGGCCTAGAGCTAGACGAGTTCGTGACACGCCTAAGCGAAATAGTCGGCAAACCAGTGTCACACCGAAACCCTATAGTCGACGCCACGCTGCCGGACGGCTCAAGGATAAACATAGTCTTCGGCGAAGACGTAAGCCGACGAGGCAGCAACTTCACCATAAGAAAATTCTCCAAGAAACCCCTAAGCATAACCCAACTGATAAAGTTCGGAACCATGGACACCATGATAGCCGCCTACCTCTGGATGCTCCTAGAAAACGGCATGAGCATATGGGTCTCAGGCGAAACCGCAAGCGGAAAAACAACAACACTCAACGCAATGTCGGTCTTCATAAGGCCAACCGCAAAAATAGTCTCGATAGAGGACACCCCCGAAGTCAACATACCGCACCCCAACTGGGCCCGCGAGGTCGTAAGGCAGAGTGGCGGAGACCAGAGCGAGGAAAGCGGCGTAACTATGTTCCAGCTCCTAAGAGCAGCCCTCAGACAGAGGCCAAACTACATAATAGTGGGCGAGATAAGAGGCAAGGAGGGAAGCATAGCCTTCCAAGCCATGCAGACAGGACACCCCGTCCTATCCACCTTCCACGCCGCCTCAGTTGCAAAGCTCATACAGAGGCTAACCGGACACCCGATAAACATACCGAAAACCTACATAGACAACCTTAACGCCGTCATAATCCAGAGCGCCGTCCACGACCCCAATACGGGCAAGTTCAAACGCCGCGTCCTCTCCGTGAATGAGATACTCGGCTACGATCCCTCCGAGAACAGGTTCGAGTTCATAGAGGTCTTCAGCTGGGAGCCCAGCGACGACACCTTCATATTCCGGGGCCTCGGAAGCAGCTACCTGCTCGAGACAAAGATAGCGATCATGAGGGGCATACCTGGCCACCGGATAAGAGAGATCTACGATGAACTACAGCTCCGCGCCAGAATACTGGATCTTATGGTTAAAGCCGAAATATTCGACTACGCCGAAGTCTGGGAAACGATAAAATGGGTATACAACGTGGGAGTCCGGACAGCCCTCTACAAGCTCGAGAAAAGAGCGGCTTTAAAGGGAGCGTTATGAAAACACCACGATTCAAAAATCCGTTCTCAAGGCTAACCGCCAGCTCAGGCGTGGAAAGCGAATACCCGTTCTTCCTACTATACGTGAGATGCCTCGCCACTTCGGCCATAAGCAGGCTCCAGCTCTTCTCGATCACCGCTCAGAAAGACGTCTTCAGACACATAGCCAGCTACATGAAACGGATCAGCATACTCACCGAAAAGTGGCGGTATGGCCAAGCGGATGCCTGCGAAGCAGTATCAAGAAAAGCCCCGACAAAGGCCTTCAAGGAGTTCCTGCTGAGAATGGCTCAGTCGATAAGGGCCGGTGAGCCGATACAGGACTTCCTAAGCAGGGAATACACGAACTTCATGACCATACATCCCGAGCAAAGGGAGAGATCCCTACAAAGACTCAGGCACCTCGCTGACGCCTACTCGGCGGTCTTCACCTCAGGCGTCTTCCTAGCCGTCATATCGATACTGATCGTCACAATGCTGCCGTTCAGCGCCTTGCTCCCAATGCTGATGATCGTCGCCGCAAGCATAATGGCTGGCCTAAACATGGTAGCCGTCATAATGTTCAAGGCAGCCAAGCCCGACGATGTCCTAATATCCGAAAAGACCAAGCCAAGAACGCGGCGAATACTCGAGTTGTTTGCTGTAAGCTCGATAGCTGCCGCAGCCCTACTTTTATTGGCAACCCAATCCTACGGATCTAATATAAGTTTACTAGCGGCTTCCCTGCCAATTCTTGCTGCCGGAGTTGCCGGGAAACTCTATGTTAAAACTGTGAAGAAGAGAGAGGAGGCATATCAGGCCTTCCTGCGAAACCTTCTCTCATACCTCTCAGGAGGAGTACCGGTGCTCTTAGCCTTAAAAAACATACTTGACGTGAAATACGGGGCGCTCACGAAGCCGATCAAAAACCTCTACGCGAAATTAGTGCTTAGAATAGACCCCCAGATAGCGTGGAGAGCCTTCGAGATAGAGACTGGTAGCGAGCTAATAAGAAGGCTCGACGCTACCCTCCTAGACACTGTCTATAAGGGTGGCGACATAGCTGAAACAGGAAAACTAGTAAATCAGCTCTACACAGCGTTCATGGCTATACGCCGTAGACGATACCAGGTGGTCTCGTACTTCCAGGGTATAATAACCCCCCTGCACGCCGCCATGTGTGCCCTAATGGGCATGATAAGCGCCTTCTTCAAACTCCTCTTCCAATACGCAAGCATGGTGTCCACAATAGTCACCTTCATGTACGTTCCACCGATAGAGTTCATAGACCTCTACCTCATCTTCCTAATAGTCACGTTCTCAATATCAAACGCCATGGCCCTATACTTCATAGAGGGCGACTCAAGATACAGCTTCCTATTCTACCTAGGCCTGCTTCTGGCAAGCGGCGCCGCAGGATTCACGGCGGCACACTATCTAACCACAGAATATTTATCAAAAATACAGGTGTGAAATATGGAAAATATAAATAGCACTCCTCTGAATGAAAGAGAGGAAAATAATGTGGGAGAAGAGGGGAGAAAAGGGCAGGAAAGAACAGACCAGAGTAGACCAGAGAAGAAACCCAAGCTAAACTTGAAAATCCTTCTAGTAATGGCGGTTTTAGCCTCTATAGCCGCATTAACAGCCATTCTAAACCCTGATCTGCCGTATGTCCTCCAAGCGATAGCTGGGCTAGGATCAATTATAGCTATAGCTTCGATAGCTTACAGCTCAGCAACACTGAGGCTGTATACCACGGTAATGCTTCTACCCGAAACTGATAAAAAAGATGATTGTTTCCCGGATAGCTTAATTAAGAAAAGCCTAGTTCTTACAACGTCGGTGCTGTTAACGGTAATAGTTCTATATTATATGGGTTTTGAAAAATATATATGCATGTTAATATTAGCTGAATACATGACAACTTTCACGGTAGCCTACATGTACATCTACTCTCAGATACAAAAAGAATTACATGAAAGCGTGCAGGAAACCCTGGGCAACACATTGAAAACCATAGAAACAGAACAATTGGACAAGCTATCATCCAATGCCTGGAAACAACTTTTAAAAACCATAGTT
>CAYSTQ010000049.1:0-9738 GCA_964433855.1 uncultured Thermoproteales archaeon | reverse complement strand
GTGGATAAGCGGGAACCTCAGCCTCAAAACAGTACACGTCATCCAACAGGTGAACTAACCGTTTTAAACATGGGGAGGAAGAAAGGTACTGGTGGAGAAGGTTGAAGGTCTGGATTATGACGGATATGGAGGGCGTAGCTGGCGTATTCAGCTTCGACGACGCCAGCCCTAGCGGCAGAAGGTATGAGAAGTCTAGGAGCCTCCTCACGCAGGAGGTGAACGCCGCTGTTGAGGGAGCCTTAGAGGCTGGGGCGACCGAGGTCCTCGTCGTGGATGGACATGGGCCTGGAGGCGTAGATCCCGAGGAGCTGCATCCCGACGCCCTCCTCCTGGCTGGAAGACCCCTATACCCACCATGGTGCCTAGACAGGGGGTTCGACGCAGCCTTCATAGTTGGGCAACACGCCCTGGCGGGCACCGAGGCGGCGCACCTTGACCACTCATACAGCCACGTCTCAATCCAGAACATCTGGCTCAACGGGGTCAGGGTCGGGGAGCTAGGGGTTATAGCGGCTGTAGCTGGAAGCTTTGGGACAGCCACGGTTCTCGTAACCGGCGACAAAGCCGCGTGCGCTGAGGCTAAACGGCTGATCCCCGGCGTGGAGACCGTAGCGGTCAAGGAGGCTTTAACCTATGGCTCAGCAATCGCCGTGCACCCGGTTAAGGCTAGGCGTATGATCAAGGAAGGGGCTAAACGGGCTCTCGCTAGACTTGACGAAATAGAGCCGTACACCGTTAAGCCTCCCGTAGAGCTGAGGATCGAGTATACAACCGGTTACAAGGCGGCTGCCGAGAGACTTGCTTTGAAGCCTGGCGTTGAAATGGTGGATCCGAGAACTGTTGTGATAAGGGGAAATAGCTTGCTTGAAGTGCTTGGGATGCGGCTGTAACCTAAAGTGGATATAGAGCTGTATGCTCAAATGGTCATCGGAGCTGTTACAGCCTCGAGTGCAAAGGGTTATCTGTCTAGCCAGCCCTAGAGTGTTAGGGGGAACTGGTTGAGGTCTAGAGTCGTTAGAATGGTGGCTCCCCGCAAAGTCGTGCTTGATGAAGAAGACGTCCCGGAGCCTGGCGACGAAGAGGTTCTAGTCAGAGTTAAGGCTTGCGGGATATGTAGAAGCGACCTACACACGTACGAGGGAGTTAGACCAGTCAGGCTTCCAGCCGTCCTAGGGCATGAGGCCGCAGGAACCGTGGCGGCCGTTGGAGATGGTGTTGACGAACTGAAGCCCGGGGACAAGGTGACGGTGCTCGGAGGACGGTTCGGAGAGTACGTAGTGGTGCCGAGGACGCGTGTTGAGAAGATACCTGGGGACGTCGAGGACTACGCCTGCTGGATCTCTGAGCCGGTTACGTGCGCAGTGAATGGGCTGAAGGCCTCAGGCATACAGCCGGGCAACAAGGTGTGCGTCGTAGGATGCGGCTACATGGGTCTACTCCTCATACAGGGAATGCCTAGGAGATGGATTGAAACCCTGGTGGCCCTAGATATTAACGAGATGAAGCTTAGGCTGGCGGAGAAGTACGGTGCGGACTATGCGCTTAATCCTAGAAGGACTGGTATAAAAGAGATACTTGAGCATTTAGGTGGGCATGCCGACGTTGTGATCGAGGCTGCCGGTGTGCCGGGAACCATAGAGATGGCCACAAGACTAGTTAAGAAAAGGGGGACACTGGTGATATTTGGATTCCATGCGAGGCCCGAGGAGACGCCTACGGACGAATGGCATGTGAAAGGGCTCAGGATCCTAAACCCTTCACCGCCCTACTCCCCTGATATCCTTGAAGACTTCCGGGACGCTGTCAGGCTGATGCGGCGAGGCGTATTTCACCAGGAGGAGCTAATAACGCACCGCTTCCATTACACAGAAGCCCAGGAGGCCCTAGAGACAGCGCTTAAAAGGCCGAAGGACTACATCAAGGGTGTAATGACCTTTTAAATTAATTAAAATATTAAAATCTTTGATAATTAATTAAACAAGAAATTTTTGATGTTTAAAATCTGAATTAAAAAAATAGTTAAAATACTAACCCAGCATCCCCCATCCTCTATGAACTCGGTGAGACTAGGGGAGCCTATAACCATATCCAGGGTCTTCTTAACCTTCACAAGTCCGTCCAAATACTCACTGGCTACGGACGGATACTTCAAAGTTTCCTCGACAAGCCTCCTAGCACTCAGCGCCATCTTACACACCTTTTGACATCGTTTCCAGGACAGTAATACTCTTTAGAAGAATAAGGAGCCCAGCCCTCCTGGACAAAAGAACCAGTTCAACCATGCCCTTATCCAGCAGCTCTTCCAGCTCTTCCCTCACTTAACCCCTTCCTCCGGTTTACAAAAAGATCCATCTCACCACCCCCAAGCATTCCCAGCCCGAACACGTCCCGTGAAAAAATATCGTTAACCCATATGTTAACAAACGGGTTAGTCAAGCAGGCTTCCGAGGTCCACCTGCCAGATGGAGTAGCCTGGAATGCGGTCTCTGTTATCCCTGTGTACGTCGAAGCTCAGCCTCGCCTCACCCGTCTTCTTAACGTATTTTATCACCACCCTGTTCTCACCCCCTCTCAGACACGCTGGGAACCAGTACATTATGGGGCTCCAGACATACCTGCTCCTAGGCTCTCTAGCCGGCCTCAGCAACTCACCGTTAAGCCAGACCTTGACGTCCCCCGACGCCCCTATAACCAGGGATACCTCTCTCTCATCAGGCGACACCATGCGGTGAAGAAGATAGAGACAGCATTCCCCTCTAAACCCTATCACCTCGCTGAGAGGCAGGCTACTCTCCGAGGAGCTTAGCTCTAGGGCGTCGGCGAACAGCTCCAGCTCCCTGCCGGACGATATAAGGGACTCGTCAACATAGCTCTTCTCCACGTCGGCGACGTCCTCAAACCCACCCGGACTATCCCAGAACGGGCCTAAGACACGCCACAGCCTGGCGCCGACTAAGCCGAAGCTCCTGCTCCAGATCTCGCCGTCATCACAGCGTAGAACCGCCCGGAGAACATTCCTGTCCCATAGGACGCCGCTGGCCGGCGCCCGAACCGTGAAGCGGAAGGCCTGTAAGCGCCGCGGCGGAACAGCCACTCTAACCGGGCTTGAAACCGCCCAGGCCTCTGGGGCTTCAAGTCGCAGCATGCCGTAGAGCCCCGTATCACCGTTGTTCCTAACCACTACCTCGAGCTCCTTTACGCTGCCTTTGCCGACCGCGGGCACTCCGAGGTAGTTCACCTCGAGCATAGCTCTCGGCGCCGGCCGCCCGGCAGGCACTCGACCAGCCATCTCTAACACGTCTCTTGGGACGCCGACTATCTCAACAGCCCTGTTAAGCAGTCTGGAGACCGCTACCCCGACGGCGCACGTCTCACGGGCCAGATCCTCTATCCTGTAGCTGTCCCTCGGAATGTGGAAGCCCATTTCAAAAGTGTCTCTAATAGGGTTTTTCCACTTAGCCGGTATGTTCTCCACACCGAGTATGCCGCCGAGTATGGCGCCGGCTGTAGCGCACGTGCAGTCCGTGTCGTAGCCGCAGTTGAGCGCTATCAGCATCGTCCGCCCAAAGTCGTATCCGCCCCAGAGGAGGGCTATAAGGGTGAAGCCGACGTTCTGGTAGACGGAGGTGAAATCCGGGCTACCGAACCTCCTCAATACCTCCGTTCTAGCCTCCCTCCAGCCAGCCCCTCTCCTACGGAGCTCCCTAACGAGCCCGATAACCCTCCTCAGCCTGGAGCCCTCCGGGACGAGGCGGAGGCCTACGTCTATCAGCCTCTCCAGGTCGTCCTCGAAAAAGAGCATCGCTTCAACGGCGGAGAAGAACTGCTCAGCCCAGACCGAGCCCCTCCAGTGGTCCAGGGTGCCGTCCTTCTCGGCGTAGCTGGCGGCCAGCCCGGGGTTCCCTGGACATATGAAGCCCCACACCTCAGATCTTATGGGGCAGCCCATTGACTCCCGGAAATATTCGTTGTCGAACCAGCCGGACACCGGGGGGTCCAGCCCCCTCCGGAAGTTCTTCAGGAAGCGGCCGTACTCGTTGAAATAGTACCAGCAGTGTTCAGCCCACTCCTCGGCAAGATCCCTGCCTTCTATGAAGACCCCGCGCTCCTCGACAGCATGAAGCCAGAGAACCTGCAGATCCAGGTCATCGTTGGGCGGCCACTTCTCCGGGAAAGCCGTCTCCTCCGTGAAGCCGTGAAGCCTCTTCTGCCCCTCAACCTGCGCCCCAATAGCTCCGCCGATACACTTGCCTACCCAGCCACCGTATACCTTGCTGAAATAATCCCTGTAGCTAAGCCTGAAAACAGCCATTTCAATCCCCAATACGGTAATGGCCAACGCCAACTTAAGCTTTTAAACCCTGGTTAGCCACCGTAAACCCGTCCACCGGAACTGGCAACCGGGCTGTAGCCCGTCGAAGAAAGGCTGGCTCAGCCGCCCCCGGATCCAGCTCTTTCCCAGCTCTGAAGCTATATTAGGCCTACGGTAGTAGAGGTATCCGGGGATGCTGAATGCCCATTTACAAAGGGGTTAAAACAAGGGAGATATCGTTCCCCTTAGGCGGCATAGGGACTGGAAGCATAGGCCTAGCTGGAAACGGGAGGCTGATCGACTGGGAAATTTTCAACAGGCCGAACAAGGGCAGCGTAAACGGCTTCACACATTTCGCCGTCAAGGCAGAGGCGGGAGGAAAAGTGCTTGACGCCCGCGTCCTACACGGCGACCTCCAGCCCCCCTACACAGGGGTCTTCACCCCGTCGTCCCTAACGTTCGGCTTCGGGCCTCCAAGAGAGTACCTGACGGGGCTACCGCACTTCCGCGATGTCGTCTTCCACGGGGAGTACCCGGTGGCCAGGCTCGTCTTTAGAGATGAGAGATTCCCGGGAGAGGTCGAGATGCTGGCCTTCAACCCGTTCATACCGTTGAACGACAGGGACTCCAGCATCCCGGCGGCTTTCTTCGAGATCAGGATACGGAACACGTCCGACAAAACGCTTAGCTACACGATCTGCCTATCGGCCATGAACCCTCTGCCGAGGGGCACGACGGTTAACGTCTTCGAGGAGAAAGAGGGTATACGGCTCATACGGCTCCGCTCAGAGGGGCTGAGCTGGGACGACCCCATGTTCGGGGAGCTGGCCGTGGCGACAGACGCCGCTGACGTCAGCTATCAGGAGTACTGGTACCGCGGAGGATGGTTCGACAAGCTGATAGTCTTCTGGAGGGACTTTACCTCCCCGGGAAGGCTTGTGAACAGGCGGTACGACACGCCCGGCTACCGGGATCATTGCTCGCTCGCAGTCCATCTTGAGATTGGGGCCGGAGAGACGGGGAGCGCCAGGTTCATCATAGCCTGGAACTTCCCCAACTGCTACAACTATTGGAGGCCAGAGGAGAAGCCTAGGACATGGAAAAACTACTACTCCACCCTGTTCAGGGACTCTGTGGAGGCCGCGCTCTACGGGCTCGGGAACTGGGACAGGCTCTACCGTGACACGGAGGAGTTCAGAGAGGCTTTATTCTCCTCAACGCTGCCGCCCCAGGTGCTCGACGCCGTCTCAGCCAACCTCTCCATACTTAAGTCCCCCACAGTCCTGCGGCTGGAGGACGGCTCCCTCTACGGGTTCGAGGGATGCCATGTCTCCGCCGGCTGCTGCGAGGGATGCTGCATGCATGTCTGGAACTATGCTGCAGCACTAGCCTTCATGTTCCCGGGGCTCGAGCGGTCCATGTTGGACCTCTACTTCAAGTACTGTCAGCGTGAAGACGGCATGCTGAGTTTCCGCCTCCAGCTACCGCTCGGCAGGGGGATCTGGGGGTTCCCTCATGCCGCTGTGGACGGCCAGTTCGGCTGCGTGCTTAGGGCCTACAGGTACTGGAAGCTGTCCGGCGACAGCCAGTGGCTCGAGACCGTCTGGGAGTCTATAAGGAAGGCCATAGAGTACGCCTGGGCCGAGACGAACCCTGACAAGTGGGATGTGGACAGAGACGGGGTTATAGAGGGGCGGCAACACAACACGTTGGACGTCGAGCTCTTCGGCCCGAACGCCTGGCTAACAGGGTTCTACCTGGCTGCCCTCAAGGCCGGCGCCGAGATGGCGGAGTTCCTAGGAGACCTAGACAGGGCCAGGGAGTATCGCCGCCTGTTCGAGAAGGGTAGGAGATGGGTGGACGAAAACCTGTTTAACGGCGAATACTATTTCCAGAAGATAGACCTCGGGGACCGGGCGGTCCTGGAGAGGTACGCCGACCAGGATCCAAGGGTTGTGGAGACCTACTGGGACGAGGAGCACGGCGAGATCAAGTACCAGATGGGGGAGGGCTGCGCCATAGACCAGGTGCTGGCCCAGTGGCACGCGAACCTGTGCGGGCTAGGCGAAATATATGATCCAGCACACGTGAGAAAGTCCCTGGAGTCTATATACAGGTACAATTTTAAGAGGAGCGTGAGGGACTTCTTCAACCCCTGCCGCATCTATAGCCTGAACGACGAGGCTGGAGCCGTAATATGCGAGTGGCCCAAGGGCAAGTACAAGCCCGTGATACCTGTGCCCTACGCTGAGGAGACCTGGCCCGGCTGCGAGTACGCGGCTGCAAGCCTGATGATACAGGAGGGATTCGTTAAAGAGGGGCTCGAGATAGTCAAGGCTGTCCGAGACAGGTTCGACGGGGAGAAGCGGAACCCGTGGAACGAGTTTGAGTGCGGGAGCAACTACGCCCGATCCATGTCCTCCTACGCCCTGCTGCCAGCACTAAGCGGGTTCGAGTACGACATGGTCTCCGGCCTAATAGGCTTCAACCCTCGTCTAAGCGTAGAGAACGGGTTCAAATGCTTCTGGTCCACGGGCACGGGGTGGGGAGTATTCGAGGCGAAGCCAGACAACGCCGTTATCCGAGTTAAATACGGCAGTCTCAGGATTAGGACGCTGCGGCTACCCTTCCTCCGGGGCCAGAGAGTGAAGAAGGTGTCTGTAAACGGCAGCGAGAAAAGGTTCGAGTCGCGGGACGGGGAGATAACGCTGGAGGGCCCCATCCTGCTGGAGCGGGGTGGGGAGATAAAGGTCGAAGCAGAGTAGCTGGCTAGGTAGATACTCCGGTAACGTCTCCCAAGCTTCAAAGTTCCAGCCTAGACATGTGTTTTTCAGCTGTAAATAACAGTGATTGATAGCCTCAGCTAAGCCTTGGCCTTCTACGGCATAATACATGTTGTGAAGAAGCAACCTTAAACGGGCGGCGCTACGGCTTCACAGCACGGGCCCAGCTAACCTCGTTTCGCGCAACAGTTTTCAGCTTGGTGAACATCTTCACTATTCTGCCCCTGAACTCAACTACATAGATCTCCCAGGGATAATCCTCCTCATCCCCGCTGGCCTCATAGCCCATAATCCGGCCACCCCTGGCCAGGACAGCCTTCAGCAGATCCCGGCAACCGGCATACCTGAGGCCGAGCCAGCCTTTCTGAGAAGACATGATCTGTTCAACCGCAGCCCTAACCTCGAGGAAGGCCAGCAGCCCGTGGTAGGCGGCTAACGATGCTAAATACAGGGCTTCAAGACGGTTACGGATAAGACTAGCTGGCCTACCCAGGGCCTCCGCCAGACTTAGGATGAGGCTCCACATAGTATCGGGGCGCGCCAAAGATATTTGCAAGATGCTGAATATATATGTTTTCCACTTCTCCAACCGCTACGCAGCCTAGGAGCCCCGCCTACCCTTAGCCAGCCTCGCGAAAAGCATGAAGGCTATAACGCGTCTCCGCCTGCCCCGCCTCTTCTCTTCATCACGCCTCTTTCTCCCAGGAAACATCTTCCCGCTGGTCATCATGCACTATACAGGGTTCCCCAGGCCTTAACCCTTTCCCGCGCGGGCAACCTACGCTTAAGCTGGCCAGCCGATAAGGATCAGTAAACCAGATGCGGCGCCGTACAGAGACAAACAGGGGCTTCAGGCCAAATTCTGGGCGCCGGGAAACGGGTCTACAGCGGCACGAGCCTCTTAAGCCTCCTGTAAAGCTGCAGGTACTCATAGCCTCTAGCCGTGGCCCTATAGGCCACATAGCCGCCGCGGGGCTCAGCGGCGACAAGGCCAGCTGCAGCCATCTCTTCCAGCACCTTTCTAGCCCTGTCAACCGGAAGGTTCGAGTATCTGGCTATCCTGGTTATCCTCGCCTCCCTAACCCTGGTCAGGAAGCTGAGGACGTCCGCGTAGATGTCGTAGCAGTTCCTCTTCCTTGAGCCGTTCATTACAGGTTAACCCCCTGTTTACGCCTATAAGGATTGGTCACGTCTCGTGACCACGTGTCGTGAGCCAGCCTTTTAAACGTGTGGCTCCAGGCCATAAACGGTGGTGTGCATGAGGGAGATAATAGGTGTTGTCGAGGGAGACTTAAAGCTGAGGGATGGGGAGACCGTGGCTACGAAGGAGGACAGGATAATCGTTAAGGGCAGGGTTATTTGCCTCGGGGACTGCCGCTTCAACGCCTCGGTCATAGCAGAGGCTCTGAGGGCGGATGGGGACGTCGAGGTAGAGGGTAGCTTAACGGTGCAGGGGAATGTGAGAGTCAGGGAAGGCAGCCTGATCGTCAGAGGGGAGATGAAGGCTAGAAGCGTTGACGTGGACGGCAGGTTGACTGTGGAAGGATTGCTGGAGGCTGAAGACGTGAACGTGGGGGGGAGCATATATGCTGGGAGCCTTAAAGCCGAGGACGTGGATGTCGGCGGCGTTATAAGAGTGAGCGATGTGCTTCAAGCCGGGAGGATCAGCGTGGGCGGCAGCATAGACTGCGGAAGAATAGAGGCTGGAAGGATAGATGTGGGCGGCGTGGTTGAAACCGGGGACTGCCTGGTTGAAGACGTGATAAGTATAGGCGGAACCCTTAGGGCTAACGGGCTGGTTAAGACGCGGATCCTTGAGGTGGGCGGCACGGCTCAGCTGGCCAGGGGCGAAATAGAGAAAATAGACGTAGGCGGAACCCTCGCTGTTGAAGAGAATTTGAAAGCTAGGGATATAGACGTTGGAGGCACAGTACGGGTCGGCGGAGCACTCGAGGCCGAGGACGTGGACGTGGGCGGCACGGTTGAGGCCTGGGAGGGGATAAGGGTTAGGAGAAGCTTAGACGTAGGCGGAGCAGTTAGGACCCGCGGGCTTATCGAGGCTGGAAGGATAGACGTAGGCGGTGTCCTGGAGGCTAGGAAGATAAGGGCCCGCCGGGTCGACGCGAACAGGATAGAGACCCGGGAGGGGGTCTGGGCGGAGGAGGTCGAGGTCGGTAGCCGGGGTAGGGTTAAGGGCGTCATAGTGGCGGAGAGAGTCTACCTTGAGGAGAGGGTTACAGCAGAAGACATATATGCTGTGGAGCTGGAAACCGAGGAAAACTGCAGACTGCATAATATCTACGCCCGCCGGATAAGGCTTGGCGACCACACCAGAGTGCTGGGAGAGATACGGTACGTGGAGAAGCTAGAGACAGGGGAAAGCGTGTGGCTCGCTAAGCCACCCCGGCAAGTCCCAGACATAGCCTTTCCGGAGGAAAGAGAGCAACAGACCGGTTAAATCAGCAGACGAGGGAGGGACTCCGCAGCGTAGCTCAGGGCAGTCTCAAGCAAGGATGAAAAACGAGGACGGCTAGGGCTGGAAGAAGCAGGCAGGGTAGCTCTCTAAGGGCTCGCCGCAACGCATCTCTACGTCTAATCCCCTGGCCGTATAATCTAGCTGGCCGAAGCCAGGCAACGCCTACT
>CAYSTQ010000048.1:1164-9824 GCA_964433855.1 uncultured Thermoproteales archaeon | reverse complement strand
TGTACTTCTTGAACACTAGTATGAAGCCTATCGTGAAGGCCGTGGCCAGGATCGCTGAAAAGGCTTTCTCGGAAAGGCTGACCGCCCAGTCCTTGCTCAGGGTAACCAGCCATGAGAGCAGCATTCCCGACGCCAGCAAGCCCAGGATCAGGGCGAGCAGTATAGGTCTCAAGGCTGCAACCTCTCTAGCCTGTCTATAGCTACTTTCCCTTATCACGGATATATTCTGTAGCCTGCGTCGACACGGGTGATACCGCTGGAACCCCGGGATAATACCCTGTGAAATACCTGTACAGCCGTACTCCAGGCTCCCTGGCGGGGAAGCCGGTGCACAGCCCGGTTGGGAGACGGATTGGTTAGCTGGCCGCCCGGTAAATAGTTAAATAGCTAATCTTGATAGATACGGCTTGATGGACACGGTTAACCCGGTTTAAATAAGAAGGCGCTTAACGGGATGGGGCTGGGTGATGAGGCGGCTGGTGCTTATACTGTTTTTAGCGCCTCTCGTAGCGGCGGGCTACGCTGTGCTCATAGAGCCTAACATGGTTGTGACAAGGGAGCTAACCGTACGATCACCCGGGATAGAGAGAAGGCTGCGCATCATGCTTGTGTCAGACCTGCATATGCACGGGGTATGGCTGAGAGAATTCATCGTGCTGAACATAGCTAGGGCGGTTAAGCCGGACATGATAATCGTGGCTGGAGACCTTATAGAGTCCCCCGACGGCGCCGAGGCTGCTGTCAGCCTGATAAGGGCTTTTTCAAGGATTTCCAGGGTCGTGGTCGTCTGGGGAAACTGGGATCACTGGAGCGGGGTGAACCTGACGGTTTTCAGAAGAAGGCTTGAGGAGTGCGGCGCCACCGTGCTCGTCAACGAGGCCTTAACCCTTGAGGAATGGCTTACGGTGGCCGGGGTTGACGACCCCTATACCGGACGCGCCGACCTGGATAGGGCGTTAGCTAGATGCCCACCCGGTTTCAGGCTGCTGGTGGCGCACAGCCCGCAGATCATAGGTCTGGCGGCCGGGAAGGTGGATCTCGTTCTGGCGGGGCATACGCACGGGGGCCAAGTGGTCATCCCGTTCATAGGCCCTTTATTCATACCTTTGCCCAGGAGGTACAGGGGCTACGTCTACGGCCTATACGTGGTTAACGGAACCCTTCTATACGTGACGAGGGGTGTTGGAACCTCGTTCCTGCCGGTGAGGTTCATGTGCCCGCCGGAGGTAGCCCTGATAATCCTTAAGGCTGGCTCCTAGCCCTTCTAAAACACTGGGAAAAATACAGGCTATGGATTTAGGGTTGAGGCCCTTATGTTTAATACGGTTTTCAGATCATAGCCCGGCTGAGGACCTCGAAGTCCCTGTCCTCCATACCGGAGAGCGAGAATATTACTGCTCCGTCGGCGCCGTTGTTCAGAGCCCTGTATATCTGGTCCAGCAGCTTGCCCGGGGTTAAATGGGACATCGAGCTTTTCTTCCCTATGCCCTCCAGGAGGATGGCTGAGCCGCCGACCAGGGCTGTGTGCACCTGGGTCAGCCTCTCGAGCCTTCTGGTTGTGTTGGTGTAGCTCATGGGCATCACGTAGTCCAGCAATCCTTTCTCGACCCAGTCGACCCAGTCCTGTCTAACGTGTATCATGGATGCGGGGTAGTCGCTGAACACGGCGGCGCTGTGCACGACCCCGTACTCCCTGGCGAGCCTATGGGATTTCTCCACGAAGCCGGTGACGTGGCCGACGCCTTTAACCACCCACTCCTCGTCCAGCGGGCCTCCCTGGCCGCAGTCAGGGCAGAAGCACGCTGAGGCGTCCGGAAACCTTATGTAGTCCAGGTGTAGGCCGTCCACGTCGTAGCCCTCGAGAACCTCCTGGAACAGGGTGAGCAGGTACTCGTGAACCTCCTCGTGGGATGGGCACATCCACCCTATTTTCCCGCCTGAACTGTTGACCATGGCGTACTCCGGGTGTTTAGCCAGCAGCCCGCCGAGCCGCCTCATGCCCTCGCAGAAGACCACGAACCAGGCATGCACGTCTATGCCTTCCTCATGGGCTTTACTGCAGAGGATCTTGAGGAAGTCGAACGATTCAACCTGCTCCGCTACCTGGCCGGCCCGGCTCCTGAAATAAACCTCTCCTCCGGACCCTTTCACGTTGACGAATATGGATGTGAAGCCTGCGTCGCTGAGCTTTTCAACCGATGAGGCTACAGCTTTCTCATTTCCGAAATCCCGGGGGTGAGCCCATACTCCAAGCATTTTCGCGCCCCAAGCATTCTAGCTCCCACCGGGGATTTAACGGTTTTGATCGCCGCTGGCCAGGAAACGGCCTCTACGCTGCTAAGGCCTCAAAACGGGTCTTGAAGCCGCCGACGCGGAATCCTTAGAACAGTCCTTAGCTGACACTCCTGTTTAAGTCGGGGATTCCTGCTCCTAGGATGTTTACCGGTTTTGTATCCGCACTGTTTTCAGGCTTCTACTTCGTTCCGTCCCACCTTAAAGGCAAGGGTTCTGTAAATAAAGATATATTTACTGAAATTATTTATAAATCTTTGAAGGGTGACCCCGTTGTCCTACAGGCGTGAATACATCCTGGAGGCTGGGATTGAAGAGGTTTACGAGAAGGCTGTCAGCCACGCCCTGCCTCTAGGATGGAGCGTTAGAAGAGAGGACGGGTCAATCGTGCTTGAAGACGGGAAGGACGTGAACTATTCTTTCGTCGCCACGCTGCTTATACTGGGACTGCTCACCCTATGGATCTTCTTCGTAGGCGTCCTGCTATGGATCATGGCAGTGATATACGTGGTCATAGCTAGCAACCACAGCGCAGCGATAGTGGCGGTCGAGAAGGACAGATACGTGGTTTACGCGAGCAGCGTTAAGGGGGTCAGGATAGCTGGAGCCGTGTTTAAGATGCTTGGAGGCAGGGGGGTGAAGAGGCCTAAGCCGCTGAAAAAAGTGGAGGACATGTACGAGGAGCTGAAGGAGACGTACTACCAGATATGGGGCTTCTACGGCAGGAACATGCTGGAGAAGGAGATAAAGAAGCTTATGGAGAAGGGGCTTACAAGGGAGGAAGCGATAACCAGTCTGTACACCGGCAGACGCTGAAGCATTTAAATAATAACCTTAGAGATGCATTAACCACTGAGGCCTAGGGGCCGTAGACGCATGAAGCCTGTAGACCGGGTCATATCTACGCTCTACCACGAGGAGCCGGACAAGATACCGTTCTGCGAATCCTTCAGCCAGCCGGAGGCCAGAGACAAGTTCTTCCCATGGCGGCCCGCCGAACCCAGGACAGAGGCGGTTTTGAGGGAGGCCCGCTGGTGGGGGAAGGACATCATCACGGTCGGGATAAACGCCCCTAACCTTCTAAGCGAGGTCCTCGTCAAGAAGCCGGGGAGGCGGGGCTACGTCATCGTGAGGGAGGCATGGGGAGCCATCACGTACACCCGTAGAATACCCTATTTCCATAAGGTCCTCCACTCACCGGTTAGGCAGCCGGAGGATCTTGACTGTCTTGAGACGCCCAGCCTAGACAGGTATGAGACGAGGATCGAGGAGATAGCTGAGGAGATGAAGGCGTACAAGAAGGCGGGGTATTTTGTGGAGGCGTTCCATAACGGGCCTTTCGTAATGGTCTGGCACCGTCTAAGGGGGCTGGAGGCATTCCTTATAGATATCGTTAGGCGCCCAGCGTTCGCCAGGAGACTGGTGGACTTCGCGATGAGCCAGCAGCTCGAGCTGACGAAGGCCGTGATCGACCAGGCGGGGCCGCACGCCGTCCGCCTGGGGAACGACATGGGTACGACGCGGTCGCTCTTCTTCCCGCCGAAGGCTTACAGGGAGATCTTCAATCCCTGGGAGAGGAGGCTTGTGGACGAGTACCATAGGAGGGGTGTGTTCGTGTTCCATCACTGCCATGGAAACATTAACCTGATCCTGGGGGACATGGTTGAGACCGGTATCGACGCTATAGATCCGCTGGACCCTTACGACGGCATCGATCTCGCCGAGGTGAAGGAGAAATACGGTGACAGGATCACCTTGAGAGGCGGCATATGCAAATACATCGGGATGTATAGCAGGGAACAGATACGCAGGCATGTCGCCGACCGCGTCAGCATAGGCGCGCCCGGAGGCGGCTACATAATACAGTCCGCCGGCGGGCTACCCCCGGAGATGCCCAGAGAAAACTTCCAGTACTATAAGGAGACAGTTGATAGGCTGCGCGTCTACCCTAGGCACTAGCAACCCTCACCGAACTCCAAGAGATGATGCCCCCAGAGCATAGACCGCAGAGACGGCCAGGGAGCCATGGCTCTACCCCCGGAGAGAAAGATGGCTAACCTGAACAGCAGTGAAACATAGCAACCCAACACCGTTTTTAGGAGAGATTTGTACCTGGTTATATCGAGGGTGAAACACTGTCTAGAAGCAAGTATATGGATAGTAGTATCAGCATTACAGGCACCAGTATTCCGAGCCCCCTACATATCCTACGTCTGCTCCTCTTCATTTTCCTGGCGGCGCCGATGAAGCTCAACACAGCCAGCACCACCGCTAGAGGCAGCACGAACACTATGCTGTACGCCATAAGTAGAGGTGTTTTCAGGGACGTGCCACCTATGGCCGCTATGGCTACTAGGTAGGGGCCCGCGCTGCAGAGCAGTAGGGTCAGGCTTACGACGGCCCCTGCTGAAAAGGCTGCTGGCGGCGTTAAAGCCTTCCCAAGCAATTCGAACAGCTTATCTTTCAGGAAGCCAGGGGTCAGCGAGGGCTCCTTTCCCGCGGCCTGCAGCGCCAAAGATAAGGCCTCAGGATAAGGGCCTAAGCCGCCACAGCCTATCTGATGTAAAGCGCCATGGTCAGATTCAGACTTATCAACATGTATGCTATGTAGACTCTCAGTATGAAAACGCTGTTGCGCCTACCATACCGCTATATCCGGCATTATATTAATTTTAATAAGGTTACCAAGTAATATGTAGAGAATTGCAAAAATATAAACTAGAAAATGTATTATAGAAATCGTAATAATATGAATTTTCTTAGATAATATTTTTTCGTACTTAACATGTTTCATAAGTATTCTCCGTGGTTTAACGCTTTCAAAATAACTTGATATAAAAAAATATTCAATACATAATATGGATAAGATATCATTTTCATTAACTCTTCCAAAATTTATCGTACTACTTGTAATACGTAAAATAGGGATTAATATTAACCAAAAAACGAACAAAAGTTTTTTAGTATCCATTTCTTCACACCTGCTCAGAGGTTATAGTGAATCGCAGCAAATACCTTCAGATCCCTCAGCTACCGTATATATATTGGTCTGCACAGCTATTATACCTTACGCTTTGTATAACATAATCATAACAGTCGGATGTGCTTACGTTAATGAACTAATATCCTCGATCCCTCCTATTATGTTTCTTGCAGCCATTATCGAAAGTTTCTCAGTTTCGACTGTGCTATAATAATAGATAATACTATTTATTACCCTTATTTTAGTTTATAATTTTTAATCATATAGTTAAATAAGCATATTAAATATTTTAGTAAATCTAATCAAGTCTAATTTGATGTTCTTTAATGTTTTTTAAAAATCGATCTTTTTACTAATTTAACAATGCTTAAAAGTATATTGGCCTGTTTACGATTTGGTGGGTGGCTGTGGTCAGGATAGGTTTTATCGGGTGTGGCAGCATTAGCCGTACTCATGTCATGCGGCTTTCCCTTCTGGAGGACGGTGAGGCGGAGGTTGTCGGGCTCTGCGACGTTAACTTGGAGAACGCCAGGAGGCTGTCTAGGCTTGTTAGGAAGTTCCGTAATATTTCTCCGCGCGAGCCCTCTATCTTTGGGAGGCCTGATGAGATGTTTGAAGCCCTGGATCTGGACGCGGTGATAGTGTGCACCCCCCATGTCCTGCATTATGAACATGTTATGGCGGCGCTTGACAGGGGGCTGCATGTCTTGGTGGAGAAGCCTATGGCGGTGAGCCTGAGGGGGGCCGTCGAGATGCGGGATAAGGCTGAGAGTAGAGGCTTGATCCTCGCCGTGGGTTATCAGAGGCATTTCCAGCCGGAATACTTCTATGCGAGAGAGGTTATAAGGTCTGGGCGGCTGGGGGAGCCGCATTTCGTGGTGGCGTGGCTTACCCAGGACTTGAGGAGGGCTATCGGGCCGCGGGCCTGGTATCTTGATCCTTCGCTGGCTGGCGGGGGCCAGCTTATCTGCTCCGGGACGCATCTGACCGACGTAGTGCTGTGGGTTGTCGGCTCTGAGCCGGAGAGGGTTAAGGCCTTCATGGACAGGGAGGGGGCGGAGGTTGAGATTTATGTGAGCCTCTCAGTCCTGTTGGCGAATGGGGCCCTGGCGAGCATCTCCATACTGGGAGACGCGCCCGAGAAGTCTATCAGGGAGGAGCTGAGGGTGTGGTGCAGCAAGGGGGCGGTTTACGTCAGGGATGGCAGGGTGTGGATCCATGAGAAGGGGGGATGCTTGTCCGAGGTGCCGCGTGAGCTTCTGCCGAGGCCGAGCCCGAACCCTGACGTGAACTTCGTGAGAGCGATACTGGGTAAGGAGGAGTGCTTGGCTCCGGCCTCCTGCGGGGTTAACGCCGCTAAGCTTGAGCAGATGGCTTACGAGGATGCCTGGCCTATACCCAGCAACCTTAGGCCAGCCGTTGTCTAGGTCTTGAAACAGTGTTGAGCTAGGGTTTACTGAGTCGGTTCTCTAAACAGTTTTTGTCGAGCTCGAACTCGTGTTTAGAAGGCGGCCTCTCTTGGACTAGTGTTTTACGCCTTTATGTGGAGGAACAAAGCCCGTGTTTCTAAATATCGTTATATTGCAATGAAGCCTGTTCAGTGAATGATCCTGCTATTCGTGAGGCCGAGCAGCGTCTACGCCTTAAGCATAGTAACTGATGGAGGCCTGGGTTTGCTAAAGTCCTGTTGTAGTAAACGCCTGGATGACTATATTCTACTTAAATGGTTTTTAGCTTCTTGCCTAGCCATTTGATGTATTGGGTGAAGGTTTCAGGCGGGATGGGGTTTATAACCTGTATCTCCCTGGTTTTTCTTTTCAGTTCTAGGTCGACGCTATATATTATGGGTGCCCTGAACCTTTTGGCTAGATGGATAATGTATCCGTCCCATGACTCAACCTTGTAGGAAAGGGCGTATGTAAGGCTGTCTATGGCTGAATCTACGTTTACGTCTTCGTGAAACGCTGGGGATCCGGTTTCTAAGGTTTTAGTTAGGGCTCTGTAGGCGGATGTGTCTTCCACACCTAGGTATCTGGTCATTACATGGTAGGCTCCTAGAATCGCTGTGACCGGGATTATGCATTTTCTCTCCCATGTTAAAACCTTTTCCAGAAATTGGAAGGCTATTCTTCTAGCCGGGTTGTCGAAGTGGGCGATCACTATAATGCCTGTGTCTACTATTCCCTCGATAGGCCCAGCTTTCTTAGGCAGTAATCCTCTGAGAACCATTTGGAATCGCCTCTATTAGGCGGGTTCATGAAGGCTTTAGGGGTTTCCCGTTCCAGGAATTCCTTAAGCTCTTTAACCCTGCGCTCTAACTCGATACTGCGCGGTTTTAGCACTATTTCGTCGCCTCTTACGGTTATATGAAGCGTGGCGCCGGGCCTTAAACCCATCTTTTCCCTGATTTCTTTTGGGATCAGTACTCTCCCGTATTTATCGATGGTTATTGCCAAATACTTCACCAATTGGAAATATTTATGGCGGTATTTAACCTTGTCGCTTAGCCAGACAGAGCCAGGGTGTTTTCCAAGGATGAGAAACTGGATATCCAAACGTTTTTTATGGCCCGGATCTGTAAAATATGGAGTGTTTGAGAGGAAAAGGCTTAATGATTTGTATCATGGATTGGCTAAAAATCGTTAAAATCGCTGAAAAATATAGTGGAGCCGTCTTAGATGGTGCGTGCGGGTGTTGGCCGTGTTAGGATTATTGATAGGGATGTGGTGGAGCTGAGCAACCTTCATAGGCAGGCCCTCTTCGACGAGGAGGACGCTGGGAAAGGCCTGCCTAAGGCAGTGGCGGCAGCCGCAAAACTGACAAGGATAAACTCCGAAGTGGAGGCCGAGGCCATAGTAGCCGACGTAAACCCAGGAAACGCCCTCAACCTACTAAAAAACACAGACCTAATAATAGACGGAACAGACAACCTCGAAACACGATACATAATAAACGACGCATGCCACAAACTCAATACACCCTGGATATACGGAGCAGTTATCTCAACCTATGGATTGGTAATGCCGATAAAACCCGGTGAAAGCCCATGTTTAAGATGCCTCATACCTCAGCCACCGGAGCCTGGAACACTGCCAACCTGCGAAACCGTTGGCGTCCTGAACGCCGCCGTAGCGGCCATAGCATCGCTACAGGTCGCTGAGGCAATTAAAGCCCTCACTGGGGAGGCTAGCTGGGGTAAGCTGTTTTTCATAGATGTATGGCGGGGCGAGTTCGAGGTCAGCCGTATCGAGAAAAGAGATGATTGCCCCCTATGTTCTAAGGGAATGTACGAGTTTTTAGGCAGCAGGCTTACTAAGGCTGAGGTGTTGTGCGGCCGGTCAGCTGTAATGATACGGCCGCGGGCGAGCGTCAAGCTGGACCTTAA
>CAYSTQ010000048.1:0-1154 GCA_964433855.1 uncultured Thermoproteales archaeon | reverse complement strand
AAGAACTCTATAAGGAGCTTTCAGGATCGGTTGTGGCCAGATACAATGGATTCACCTTGGTGGTCAGAGAAGGGGGGTATGAAGTAATACTTTTCCCTGATGGCCGAGGATTTGTAAAGGGGACAACTGATCCGGCTAGGGCAAAGGAGATATATTCGAGATATGTAAGCTTGTAGAATTTCCCTGTTTATGCAAGCCTATGGCTTCAAGAATCTGACGCCCTTATTTTTTAACATAGCTGTACATGGGATAGATTTTCAAAGCAGAGATTATCAGCCCTGCGCGGGTTAATCATCTCCCTAAATAGGATCATACCTTTCGAGCGTCATCACCTAAAGAATTAACACGAAACATGAAAATAAGTTTTGTTAGTTTGGGTCTGAAACGACGGTTTCGTATCAATATTTTTATAGAATATTATTTTAACAATGTTTCATTTAACAGCATTTTATTTTTTAGAGTACGCCAAACCATATATTGGATGGACTATCAAAACCATATTGAGGCGGCCGGTCTTGGAGAAAAGACATCATGCCAGCATGGTTGAGGAGATCGCTGTCAAAATAGCCGGAGACATAGTGCTCTCAGAACACCCTGGTGCAGCCATGAGGAGATGGCGTAGATACTTCGACATCTCCCAGTCAGAACTAGCGGCTAAAATGGGGGTTAAGCCCTCAGTTATAAGCGACTATGAAATAGGACGACGACGGTCACCGGGGGCCAGCATAGTTAAAAGATTTGTTAGAAGCCTCATCGAGATAGACCAGGAAAAAGGAGGGCGGACAGTGCTCTCTCTGGCTAGACTCGTGATAGGTGCATCAATTCTTCAAAAAGCTGTTCTAGACATGAGGGAGTTTGAAAGGCCGGTAACCATAGCTGAGTTCTGTAAGGCTATAGACGCCAACCTACTCACAGCCCAAGACTCTGCAAACGAACTACTGCTTGGCTACACGGTCGTTGATAGTATAACGCTTGTCGTTGAGGTTCCAGCACATGAATACGCCAGACTCTATGGCGCCACAACCCAGCGCGCCGCCGTCTTCACAGGTGTTAAGTTCGGAAGAAGCCCCTTGGTCGCCGTTAAATCAATGCAGGCTGGGCTGGGAGGACTAAGGCCGGCGCTGGTCGTGCTCCACGGTCTGGAGAAGGTCGAT
>CAYSTQ010000047.1:0-9874 GCA_964433855.1 uncultured Thermoproteales archaeon | reverse complement strand
AATAAGCTTTAAAAATAACAATTATCCATTTCGATAAATTAGACCTGTATCCATGGTCATCGGCTCACCGCACCGTATAAGCGTTTTTTCTTTCAGCTTTCCTCTTTCTGGCTAATACCTTTTCATTTTGCCGTTCTAATGATCTTAAAGCCTTGTTAAATGCCTGGATGGGTTCCCAGCCGCTCTTAGATGCCAGAATCATGCTTCCAGCAGTCTTCGCCGACGTTTCAAAGATGTATAGTGTCCGTCCACTCCCTGTACTCTTCTGCTTTACAATCATTCTACCTTCAAACAGGTCTGTGGTACGGGCGAATCTCTCCAGGGTTCTAGATATACCTGTGTTCGCTCGGTCACGGAGATGCTCCGGGATTCTTTTAAAACCCTTAAAGGTTACGGGGAGACCCGGCATTAAATCTAAAGCAGCAATCATTTTCACAATATCGCTCCTAGACACTATGCCAACAACAGAACCTCTCTCCAGGACGGGGGCTGCGAACCCTCCTTTAATCATGACTCCTGCAGCCTTAGACAGCCTATCTCCAACATCTACTGTGGAGACCGGTCTAGCCATAATGGATTTCGCCTGGCATGAGAGAGTTCTACTAGTTTTCCCGGATACCTCTCCAAACGTCGAGCGGCTCAGAGCTATACCGTAAATCTTGTCAAGAATGTTTCCGATGCCTACAACACCGACTAGTTTGCCATAGTCTCCGATTATAAGCACCTGTTTAACCCTGCGGTTCACGATCATTCTTCTAACCTTATCTACTGGATCAGAGGGAGCTGCTGTAACCAGGTCAGTCGACATAACGTCTTTTAGGCTGAACATCTCCAGCCACCCTGTTCTGAGAGCATACTTCACAATATCATAGCTCGTAACAATACCCAGTACGGCTCCCTTCGAGTCAAGTACGGAAACGGCCGCCATCCTATGTGAGACTAACGCCTTAGCCACATCCAGCACAGTGTCGCTGGATGTGAAGCTGGGTGCAGGCCTTGCAATAGACCCTAGTTTAGCGCCTGGGAAGTTGCCGGCCTCTAACAGATGAAGGCTGCTGACGAAACCTAGGATTCTCCTTTTTGACGCTATTAAGATCACCGACGCCTTGCGATCCCTCATAAGGTGTAGGGCTTTCCGAGCGTTATCTGTAGGTTTAAGTGTTATAAAGTTCCTTGACATAACTTTAGAAATTTCTTCAGTAAAATATTTCATGTTATGTATATTGGATTAGTGTCATATAAATGTTATTGATAACACAATAATATCCTCCAAGGCTTCCATTCCTTCAAATTTCAATACGAAACAATGGAAAAAAGAAAGGACGGAGCCTGCGAGTTAAACGACACGAACTATTTAATACAATATAGTATCGAAACTGGAAAACAATATGCCAGCTTTCAGAGACCGAAAACCGTTTACGACAAACATAGTAAAGCTATAAGAGCCACGGTTAACATATCAGCTCCCATATTAGGCTAAAGGGAAATCAGCACCGTTGATATCTAGCAGGGACGTCTAGACCACCTGTTAACCAAAGCCTTCACTCGAAATCCATAGCGTCACGAATATCTCTGGGCAGACCCGGACAATTTTTATCAAGCCAATACTTGCTCTCCTCAATCTGTGCTTTAAGCAACGCTCTAAATTCATCCATGCTTAGATACGTGGTCGGTTTAAGCTGTTCCAGTCTCCCCCCGAAAGCCCAGGAACCTTTTTAGGCACAAGCACTCGCCCCCTCCCATACGGGGTGTGGCCCATAATCCACCGTCTCGCGGACAGCCTGAAGAAGAAAGAGCTCAGTCTCCTCAATCGTCGGGTTAGTTCCTCCAACAGGCTTCGGAACGCCCTTTTCATCCTTTACAAGCACAGGTTCCGGACTAGGAACATCTTGTCTCCAAGCTTCTTTTCAACCCATCTATATTCGGCGACCATCCTTCCAGTAGTGTTAAACATGTAGACCTCAACCGGATCTCCCCTCTTAGCCCTCCTCACAAGCAATTCATAGAACCTAACAATATGAGCCGTATTTGTGACCCCCATTGTGAAAGGCTGGGCATACCTCGTAACATATCTCACCCTACCTACAACCTCTTTAGACTGAGCCGGATGCCCTATGGTTCTGCCATCAGCCAAAAACCTTAGCCGCAATCGCGGGATCCACTATCTTCACCCAGGTGTAATCCGTGAAATACCCTGGCGAAAAGAAAACGGCTGTGGTAAGGGGCCCTGAAGAAACTATTTCGCCGTCGAAATACCCTGTGTCCTCAAGCCTCATCACGCTTCTAGAATTTTTATTCGGCATGCCGAAATACTGGAAAAGCCTCCCTTCAAAACATGGATTCCCGTCCTTGTCGAACTCCGTGTTCTCATGAAGCGCGTTAGGGCTTACAGCAGCCCTCCACATAGCCTCTTGGTTAGGCGTTAAGTCCTCAGTCTTAGTCCAGCATCCCCTCTCGGAGCCATAGACCCTGTCCTCGCATATTGCTATTATGTCGTCGTTTCTCACCACCTGACCTCTAACGTAATCCAAAGGGTTAACCCCAAACTCTTCGACGTATTTCTTAGAGTTTCTAGGTGTCCAGACATAGAGTCCATGGGTTGATTTACCGGTGCCTGTAAGACCCCATATAGCGACCACTACCCTTCTCCATTTGCCGTCAACTTTTTTAACCGTGAACTCCCTGAGCGAGGCGTGCTCTCCAGTGCATCCCTTCCTATAGACGTGTAGTATCCAGTGTGTAAGCACAGCCTTCTTAATTTCACCTTGGTATGAAGAAGCGGTTATTACCGTGAAGCCGTAATGGGGAAACCTTAAGACCATAAGCATGCGGTTCGTTCCAGGGATATTAGGGTTACCCAAGTAGTGCGGTATGACGAATACTTTGATGTCCGGCTTCTCGTCTGGGGGAGCTGGGAAAACCAGCTGCCTCCACCTATAAGCCAGGTCTGGAAACTGGGGGTCAACGTAGACCGACGCGTGCATCTGGACTTTAGTGCCGGGTTGCCCGACGTAACTGTCAACTTTTATCAGGGGTCCCTGGGCAAAAATATGTTCTAGAGACATTCTTCGTTGTACGGCTCATTGTAAACACAGACCTCGTATTCAGAAGCTCAGGGAAAAGGCTCTCACCTGGGCTACTAATCACAGTACTAGTTTTTGGATTATCGCATATAGCTCTTGCACCTAAAGCGGGAATGGCCAACGCCGCCCGTGTAACGATAGAATGGCTAATCTTAGGCATGATATTCAAGCAAACGGGGAACTCTCTGGGACCCATAATAGCGTGGACGCTCATTAATGGACAAGTACTCCTCTTAGCAACTGGATGTCTAACCTAGCTGTTTCCATAGTCCTAAGAATACGTCGGCTTAATCGACACCCAGCTACTCTTTACCATAATTTTAGGCTCTTGTCGTTTTAAAGAACCAACCCGTTTTTCCTAGGAAAACTGTTCTTAGCATCAGCTCAATATTTAACGCTGTTCGTATCCGGCTTCCTAGCCCCTCTTATCCGGACAAAACACAGCATAGCCTTTTAAGGCTTAAACCCGGAGTAAACACGTGTGAAGGTGAAACCATGATCAGGAGAATATGGGATGTAACTCTAACCGTTAGGGATTTGAAAAAGGCAGTAGATTTCTACGAGAACGTTCTAGAGCTACAGAAAAAATATGAGTTCAGAGATTACGCCGGGTTTGACTGCGGCGGGGTTGAGATAGGGCTGAAAACATGGGGCGAGCTGGAAAAACCGAGGAAAGGAGAGCCATGCATAAATTTCCTGGTTGGCAACATTGACGCCGCCTACAGGAGCCTAAAGCAGAAAGGCGTTAAAATCGTCAAGGGGCCAAAAGAGACCCTTTGGGGCGGGCGCATCCTCCTTTTCGAGGACCCAGACGGAAACATACTCCAGCTGACAGAGATCGACTGGAGAAAATACTTCAAGGCGTGTGCCCCGAGATAGGTAGAGCCGCCGAACCCCCGCTTGCCACAGCTCCTTTAGCGCCAATACATTTAGGGGTATGATATGTCTACGTTCCCGTCTATTCAGGAACTGGCTGTAAAACTAAGCCCCTATGAGGTAGCCGAATTCCTGGCCAAAAAAGGCTTTACGGAGGCTTAAACAATTATATCCGGAGCATTCCGTTTTGGTGGTGGGATGAGCTATCTAAATTCATATGTCGAAATTTTAGAAATTAACGAAGATATGTTTGATAGAATACCTACCCCTTGCAGATCCTGCACTTACTGGGAAAACCCGATAGTGTTTGATAAAAGGCTTTCTGAGGAAAACAGGAGTAGAGCTAAAAAAGAATGGTATAGGAGGGTGCTGGAAGAATACGGTGTATGCGGGAAAATACTCCTCTATAGACGCCGTTCCATAGGCTATATAGAGTTTGCGCCTCCACGTTTCCTGGAGAGGCTCGGCGAATACGATTCCAGATGGCTCAGCGACGACTCGGATAGCAGAGTATTCATAACCTGTCTTTACATCGTAAACGGATATCGTAGAAAAGGCTTCGGAACATTACTACTTAAAAACGCCCTATCTCAGCTAAAGAAGAAAGCCAAGGAGGTATACACTTATGCCAGGCTTGGAAGCCCCGATAACCCCTCAGGGCCCCTAAATTTCTGGCTTAAGAACGGGTTTACCATAGTCGATCTAAAGCTTACCGGCTATCCATTAGTCATGAAGATAATATAGAGGTTAAGGATCAGGTGTAGACCGGTATGCCGACTAATCTCCGTAGACGCCCACAAGAGGACAGCCTTTAAATCTATCCTAAATACCCAATTTAAACTAGGGCTGATACTGATTTTTAGTTTTCTCAATCTCAATTTTTTCTGTCTTGCTTAAGGATAGAAAGCTATTAACTCTCTGTCCTGATAAGAGGAAAACTACCGAAATCTCAGAAAACATCGTAAATTCCCCTTAAAAGGATGGAAAAAGCAGATAGCCAAGCCGTTTTAAATTTAACGGTATAGTTTGGTTAAGTATCGAAAAAGGCATTTTACTCAAAAAGCTTTTATAACTGAGTATTCCATATATTCTGGGATATATATGAAATCTGAGATAAAGGTGAGGATCTCGAAAAAGTTCACTTTATACCTACCTAAGGCGATAGTAAAGGCAGCAGGGATAAAAGAGGGGGATTTCGTTAAGATAAGGGTGGAGAACTCCAGGATAATCCTAGAGCCGGTGCCGGATCTCTTCGACTTAGCTTTAAAGGGGCCGAAGTTCGCTGAAACCACGTTCGAAGAGTTTGAAAGAGAGTCTGAGGAGATGCAGAGTGGGCTCTTCGGCTGAGCTCAGAATTCTTCTAGACTCAACCTATATCCTGCCAATAGTGGGTGTATGGGTTAAGGGCGTAGATAAGGCTCTGACTGTTCTTAAAGGGCTTAGAAGAGAGCGGAAAGCCAGGTTTTACTACACGGAGTTTAACATTCTTGAAATTTTGGGTAAAATAGCTAAGGTTAAGTACGATCGCGACATGGTGGCCGCCGGGCTCTCCCTGGTTGAAGAAGAGTTTGAGCTAACCCATCCGACAGTTGAGGGATATGTGAAAGCGCTCATCTTGAGAGGAAAGGGGTTCAAGGATATAATAGACTTGCTTCTTTACACAACATCTCTTACACGCAACCTTCTGTTCCTAACGAGAGATACAGCCCTAATCGATTTTCTAAAGGATTTAGGTGAGGAAACGAGAAACATACTATATGAGGAGGAGCTCGTTGAGAAATACTTCCGGCAACCATCCCATTAGGCTAAAGTTCTTTTCAAAGATATGTTCTTGTAGGCTTTCTTTATATTCTCAAAGTCGCCCTTGAAGAAAGTGCACTCCTTAATGCAAACTCCACAGCCAAGCGTCCTGGAGAACACTACTACGCATTTCGTATAGTCCACATATTGTTTACGTCCACCAGGCAGAACCTTAGGTTCGGGATAGATGGCGTTGGCGGGGCAAGTATGCACGCAACGGTTACATACTTTACAGAATTCTGGTATCCACGAATATTTCTCTACTTCAGAATCCGTGTAAGGAAGCTCCAGATCCGTGTATATGGCCGCAATTCTCTGAGCTGGCCCGTTTCTCTCAGAGATTAAAAGGCCGTGTTTTCCAATATAGCCTAGACCGGCTTTTTGCGCGAGAAGAGGAAAATACGTGCTCCCGCCGACCGGAGGATCTGGCTGTGCATTGTACCCCTTCTTTCTCATGAACTCTGAGAGCTTATAAACCGCCTTGGTGAGCTGCGCGTAGGTGCGCTAAACCTCGATGCCTGTTGCTAGGCTTGGAGCCTTTTTTATTTTCTCCTTATCCATGTCCATTATCACTACTATGGCGTTTTTGAAGAGGAGCACGGAGTTCCTGAAGGTATACTTCCTCGGAACCTCCGTGTAGCCAACAGCGGAATACCGAGCTTTCTAGCACGGGTTTCTAGCTCTTTAAAGAACTCTTCATTAGCTTTCTTCTTAGCGCCTGGAGGATTCTTCTTGATGCTCTTCACGCATTTACGGGCATAGTACATCGTTTTCAAGACGTAAGGGAGTACGACCAGAAGCTTTAAAGCATGCCACCCTAGATGCCCGCTGACAGCAACAACTTCTGGAACACGCATACCCTCAGGAGAGCTTGGGAAAGGCTCAATCAGGGGGTTCCTTCCGGAGCAAGCTTTCGAATGTCGGAGAGAACCCATGAAACGATTCTCTTAGCTATCCTCACCTTTAGGCTGGTTGAGCATTGTTTCCTGCTCAAGTTGATCACTTCATTGGATAGGATTCTAGAAAAGATATAAAAGATTGTTGTAACTTGACGAGTTACAAAATTTAAAGGTGCATAAGATGCCGGTGGTTAGTCAAGATATCATTGAGAAACTCAAGTTTCTAGGTCTCAAGGAGTATGAGGCTAGAGTTTACGCTGCTTTAACAATCCTTGGGCCTTCCAAGGCAAGCGAAATAGCCATGGAAAGCGGTGTTCCGAGGCCGAGAGTTTATGAGGTTTTAAAAGAGCTTCACAAGAAGGGCTTCGTGGACATAAGCGAGGGAAGCCCCATATATTTCAAAGCTGTTGAGCCTGAAAGAGTGATCGCCTCACTCAGGGATGAATATCTTAGATCTGCAGAGGAGGTTATAATCAAGCTGAAAAGCTACCAGAAGGAGCAGAGGGAGAGGTGGCCGCCTATATGGTGTCTACACGGTGAATGGAATATAAAGAGCAAAGTTGAAGACCTGGCTAAAAGATCAGAAAGAGAGCTTATAACGGCTTTTATAGATGGGGCGCTCATGCTAAAATTCAAGAAGGCCTTCGAAACGGCAAAGCATAAGAGGCTAGATGTAAAAATAGTTCTCCTTGAAGGAAACAAACGTTGTCTTAACGCTTTAAGCCGGTTTGGAGAGGTGTTTTCCATTTCTCTTAAAAAGATTTTGAATGAAGAAAAGAAAGATTTTAGGGAGGCGCTCACAGAAGCACTGTTTGCAAGAGAGATGCCTTATAGAGTAAAGGGAATCTTCATCAGGGACGGGAGAGAGTCGATTCTAGTGTATAAAGAAAAAGAGATGCTGAAAGGCCTAATCATAAAACTTCCATTTATCCCGCTGTTCCAGAGGATGATGGTTCTTTACCTGATTGAAAAATCAAGGCGTTAAAGAACCGGGTCTACAAATACTCGGTCTTTCCCCGAGGTTTATTACCGCATACCCGAATCCTAGGCAAGCCCAAAAAAGCCCATCTTTAAACCACGTAGAGAACGCCATCAGGATAGTAAACTGTTGTTAAACAGGTGAGATACGGGCTAATGCCAAAAACCAGATAAGCGACAAACTGCCTTGAAGATGCCATGGAATAGCGATCTTCCCAGGCTTAACCAGTTTTTAACCTTGATACGGGGTTAGCCGACCTGTCTTCCTCATACATTTTTACGTGTTCTCACCCAAATTTTTCCGGCCGGAGGAAAAAATATAAGCTTTCAGTAAAGCGTACTCCTTAAAACTTTAACATAATAATTTTTTATAGCTACGTTAATCTACTAATTCGGCGATAGCGATACCATGCTCGCCAGCTACGGTGTATAGCAGATACGTCCTTCCATTCTCACAGAACACCGCAGGATCACGTAACTGTCTGACGCGTTCTGGCGCCCATCCGCTTTCCGACGGCTTAAGGGGAAGATCTGCCCCCTCATACTCCATTTCAGGTTCAAGAATGGTCACAGGCTCGGACGCTTTCCAAGACATCCAGTCTGGAGCCAACTCGATTTTCGACAATAAAATACGTTCAGGACAGTCATGTTTGTTGGAGTAAAAGACATAAAGAATATTTCCGTCAACTTTGACGGCGCCGTGACGCATCCTCCTAGTAAAGAGTGTTGGACCCTTCTCAAAGGGCGTTAACCCAGAAATCGACCTATAGAATCTGCCTTTGGAGGCAAGCGCGTAGTAGTACCCGTTCCACCGGAACACCCGGAAATACGCTGGTCCCAGCGGCCGGGGAAGACTCTTGAAATGAATCCCGTCACGAGATATAGCGACAAACGTCCTTTGCCCCTCTTCAGTGGAGCCATGGAAATACATGCGTATTTCACGTTTCTCCTCGTCCACGTGCACATCCGGAGAAGCTATATGATTTCTGCAGCATGTCTCTTCAAGCTTTAACGTTCCAGGCTCATAAGTACGCCAAGGTCCCTCTAATTGATCAGCATAAGCTAGACGAATATATTTCCCTCTATGAGAAGCAAAGTAGAGGTAGTATCGACCCAGCGGGTTCTCTAACCAATCCGGAACTTTGATAAGTGATGGCCCATTGATATTGCTTCCCATCCTCTTATCCATATGTGGCCTAATGATAGGATTCTGCTTAAACCTGATAGCTTTCATAGCCAATAGTTTACTTAGACAAAACCAGTATATAAATCACGGTATAATGACAAACTATTAAAAATACAGTTCATCCGCGTTAAAGCTACCAAGCCAGTCCCGGCTGGATACAACTGCCTCATCATTATCGGAAGCAGGTATCTTAACATCTTTTCAGGCTTAAAGAAAATGCCGGGAGGTTCACAGTAGAACTACGATGCCTCGTTTAACCATTCCAATATTATTTTCTCATCCTCATCCGTCCAGGGTCTCACTTCCTCATCACGCACCTCCCACCCTGAAAATATCCGAGCCATGAGTTTTTCGTAATCGCCTCTCTTCCTATGCATTTCACGCCAGGCCCTGAAGGCTTCCCTATTATACTTTTCAACCTATTCATGGACTTTCATGTAACCCAAACCTTTCTGAGATATCCGATAGCTGGATGAACCCATTTATCAGCTGGCGGAACCTCGACCCCGCCGCCGTCTATTAAATCCATATATTCTTCGGAGGCCACATATGGGGGATGCGGAGCCCCTATACCTAAATAAAGCATGAAAGGCTTATCTAGGCCCGCAGCCTTGTTTTTTAACCACTCGACGACTTCGTCTATCTTTCTCCAGTCCCTCTCATGCACCCTTTCAACATTACCGGGCACGACCCTGGGGGCTTCAACCGTATGCGTAGGGCGTAACAGCACTCTGTTAGGGGTCCTAGCCCATGCGCTAACCCTAGCCCTCTCAGTATGGTGTCCTGAAAGATAACCCATATTCCCAAGAATCTTAAAGAGGTAACCGGCCTTCCTGAGATAATCCATGAAAGTAGGCGTGCCTTCCTCAAGGCCCTTATAGTTGTTCCACGCCTTACACTTATGCACGTACATGCCGCTCCAGACGCTAGCCCTAGACGGGACGCATAACGGACTGTTAGCATAAGCATCGCGGAACAACACGCCGTTTTCAGCCAACCTATCTAGATTCGGAGTTGCCCTCCGCATAGCCGGATGGCCCATGCACCCCATA
>CAYSTQ010000046.1:0-9945 GCA_964433855.1 uncultured Thermoproteales archaeon | reverse complement strand
CATCCCATCCTATCTTCTCTCCCTCAGTGTCAGGATCGGTGCCTATAAGCACCACGTCAACCTCTTTGACTATCTCTTTCAAGGAATCTATGGTTGAATAGGTATCCATGTATTCTCCGGATTTGCAAATCGGGCATTGGTCTAGATCCGTGAACTGGGCCCCACATTTCAGGCATCTTTTAATCGAGGTGTAAATGGGCAGGAAGTTCCCGTTGAGTTTCAGGACGCCGTGGAACCCCTCTTTGGTGACTAGGTCAAATACATGTCCGCCGCTGGCTACCACATTGAGCATGTATTTCCCGGCGGTTACCTCGTAAATAGTTATGTTGCCTACATGTTTACGGGACGGGCGACCGTAAAAACCTGATATTGTTCTAGCCTTATTAGGGGACTCTACTATTAACAGGGCTGTTCTTAAGGGTTCTTCACCGCCGGCTTTTACACGTCCTTCCCTAATGGCTTTAATGGCTTCCCTATCTCTGTCTACTTCTTCAATCACCTTATCTAAATCTGCCTCATTTATGCTCTGCCACTCTATGTCGTCACTGTACCAGCGGCTTTGCCTTACAAGACCATTAAATAGTTTTTCATCGTCCACTATAACTATTGAAAGCCCTTTGGATATTCCGCCAGCATACATTCTTGAAGTTCTGCCAGAGGCCTGGAGATAGGTCATGGTGTCCGGGATGTATATGTATAAGCCCCCCTCCTCCTCTTTCACAGATATGTATTTCGCAGCTTTCAGTCTCTCTATTACATCACGCCTGGATAGAAGCGCTCTAAGCTTTTCTTGAAGTAGAAGTATGGTGTCTAGAGCTGAGTTAAGCCTGGGGCTTTGCAGCTCGCCGTTTTCTCTCAGCGCCCTAGCTAATTCTTGAATTGCCCCGCTGCTTATACTGATCAGTTGCCGCCTTAGTTTTCTAGCTAGACGATCTATCTCTTCACCGTCTTTCTCAGGTAGGTACTCCCTAAGGTTCAGCGCTATGCTGAGCAGTCTTAACGGGTGGCTCTCCTCCACGCTGATTGAGAACCGAAATCGTGGCACACCTAGGAAAACGGCATATCTTATCTTCTCTGGCAGGTCGAGGCCGCGCACTATCGTGCCATAATACACAGCTACGCCTACAAGGACATCCACTTCACCGTTGATAAAATCGTCTACTGCCTTAGAGTCGCCGGAATACGCTGCTTTAGCCCTAACACCAGCTTCACGGAGTTTCTCAGCTATTTCCTTTGCCTTTTCAATGCCTAGGTCTACCGGTATGAAGACTAGTCCGCCGTTGCCGAGTTTTCCCACGAGTTTAACTAGCTCCTCTTCGGGTTCTGCCCTAGGAACCAAATATATGTCAGCAACATTTCTAAGAAGTTCAGCCCTTGACCCAACTTCAAAGCCTAGTAGCTCTCTGAAAAGCCTCGACCTTAAGCCTCTAACTCTCCCTGTAGCCGTTGAAACGACCAGTACTCCATGTTTATTTTTTAAGATGTAGTCGTCTATTTCTTTTTCCAGCTCCTCTATTTCCTGTGAAAGGTCGCTGGGCACTTGACGGTTTGAAACTATGTAAAACGCCAGTCTACGCTTAGAATATATTAACTGTAGAGCGGTGTCAACTATTTCCTGGCTGAACCCGAGTAGTATTAGTACACGGTCTATATTCCTTGAAGACTTAAGAAGCGCGTCGACATCGTCTACAAATATGAAGTCGAACTTGATATTTCTGAGAAGGTTAAAGTTTCTTGAGAGGAACTGGGATGTAGTTATAAGTATGTCGAATTCTCCCTGGCTTATGGCCTCGACAGCCTTTTTCTTTGATGAGTTTGTTAATCGTGCATGGTACGTGACTAAGTTTATTTTTAAGCCGAGTTTTTCACAGAAGCTCAATGCTTTCTCTTCAACCTGTTTAACGAGAACCGTTGTCGGCAAAATAATGTAACATTTATTTTTTCTATGTGTAACCAAATAAAGAGACATTAATATGCCGAAGACGGTTTTACCAACGCCGGTAGGCGCAAGTATAGAGAAACTTTTACCGGCCAAAACTCTCTTCATCCACGTTTTCTGAGCGCTCCATGGAGGGTTTCCCAGGGCTCTCCTGAAAAACTCCGCTACATCATCTGCTAATTCGTCTAGATATACAGTGTTTTCGAAATATTTTTTATGTGTTCCAAGCCTTTTTAAGGCTTCCACGGTCTTTCTTCTTCTAATTACTGGGTCACGTATTGCGATTAGTTTTTTAAACTCTATAGATTCTGGTAGGCATTCCTTGCATGGGAGCCCCGCCCATAAGCGGTCGTCATCTATTTTTCCGCCGCAGTTTGGGCATACATTAGTGAATATAGCCCTCATTAGTTATCACTTGAATTTAGCACCTTTGTAGTTTTTCATGAGATGCCTATTAAAGTCTAACTCCGAGTGTTGTTTTTCCATATGGATTTAAAATTAACTAGATATTTTGGGGATTTATTTTGAACAAAAACAAAAATAAGGGTTGTTTAGAGGTTACACCTCGATTTTAGATCCTCCCAGACAGCATCGACGTATTCCTGGAACTCCTTGATCAAATGCTGGTTTTCAGGTTTGAATAGATGCCTAAACCTGCCCTGAACCTTAAGGTATTCCTCGACCGGTTTTTTAAGCGATGGGTTCCTAGCTATGGCTAGGCTACGATCTGTTAGCCTCCACTCGCCGTTCACGCACTCCCATAGTGGGAATACGCAGGTATCCACGGCCAGTCTGGCTACCTTGATCGAGATGTTGCCGGGATGCCTCCATCCACGTGGACATGGGGAGAAGGCATGTATAAACGCTGGGCCGTCGACTTCGAGACCTTTTCTGACTTTCTTAACGAGGTCAAGCCAGTGGGCGGGAGTGACTGTAGCTACATAGGGTATTTTGTGCGCAACTGCTATGTCGGCTATAGGCTTCTTATGCTCCTTTTTTCCAGGGATCACTGTGCCGGCGGGCGAAGTAGTGGTAGCGGCGCTGAAGGGGGTTCCCCCGCTCCTCTGTATGCCGGTGTTCATGTAAGCCTCGTTGTCGTAGAGTATGTATAGCATGTCGTGTCCTCGTTCAAATGCACCGCTTAGTGCCTGAAGGCCTATGTCAAACGTGCCCCCGTCGCCACCAAAACATATTACGTCAACGTGCTCGTGCTTATACCTGCCCTTTCTACGCATAACCTTTACTGCTGCCTCTATGCCTGAGGCGGTTGATGCGGCGTTTTCGAAGGCATTATGTATCCATGGCACGTTCCATGAGGTGTACGGGAATATCGTTGTAGCCACTTCCAAGCATCCTGTAGCGTTTACGACGATCGTCGGGCCCCTCCTGGCCAGCATGGCCAGTTTGACTATTATAGGTGCTCCGCAGCCGGCACATAGTCTGTGACCTGGGAGGAGTGGGGATGGTTGCTTAGCGGCCTCCTTTATGTTTAAGACGAACCGGGACGCCATCTCATCTCACCCCCTTAAACCTGACTTTTTTATCTACCTTGCCTGTCTTAGCTATTTCTAGAAGCTCGTTAAAGATCTCGGCGATGGTTGAGGGAGGCATGTCTCTGCCTCCAAGACCATAAACATAGTCGACCAGTAATGGTTTCTCGTCTCTGTTATAGAAGGTCGCTGATATCTCGAGGAAGACAGGGGATCCTACGGCGCCGAAAGGCCCACTTCTATCCATAACGCCAACTGCTTTGATGCCGCTTAACGCCTCGGCGACTTCCTCCTCTGGGAACGGTCTGAATGCCCTTATTCTTAAAACGCCAGCTTTCACGCCTTTCTTTCTAAGTTCCTTAGCCACGTGTTTAGCTGTTCCAGCGGTTGAGCCGAGCACTACCAAGGCTACGTCCGCGTCGTCAAGCATGAACTTGTCTATCATTCCGTCTCCGTACTTCCGGCCGCTTATTTTAGCGTATTCCTCGTTTACCTGCTTTATCACCGACCTGGAGTTTTCAAGGGCTTCGTGCTGCTGCATTTTGTGTTCGAAATAGTAGTCGTAAAGGTCTAGAGGACCAAAGGTCAATGGATAGTCGGGGTCAAGGGCCATAGGCACCTTTCTTCCTAGATACGGGATCTCGACTTCAACAGGCTTTCTGACTCCTACGAACTTTCTAACCACTTCGTCGGGCAGGATGTTCACGTTCTGCAGTGTATGGCTTAAGAAGAATCCGTCGAGGCAAACCATTACGGGTAGTTGGACGCTTGGGTGCTCACCTATTTTGAAGGCCTGAATGGTTGTGTCATAGGCCTCCTGGGCGTTTTCCACGTAGAACTGAATCCATCCTGAATCTCTACAACCCATTGAGTCGCTATGGTCACAGTGTATACATATGGGGCCGGAAAGCGCTCGGTTGGCTACAGCCATTACTATCGGTAGCCTTAAGCTAGAGGCTATATATACGATCTCCCACATGAGCGCAAGCCCGTTCGCAGCCGTGGCGGTGAATGCTCTGGCCCCGGCTGCAGCGGCGCCGACACATGCGCTCATAGCTGAGTGTTCCGACTCTACAGGTATGAATGCTGTGTCGACTTCTCCATTAGCTACAAACTCTGAGTATTTTTCAACTATTATGGTCTGGGGAGTGATCGGATAGGCGGCTACAACGTCTACATCGCACTGTTTCGCAGCCCATGCGACAGCCTCGTCGCCATTTAAACCCATGACTTTTTGTTTAACCACCGACATGAACCATCACCTCTCCTCAACCATAGTTATGGCTTTTCTTGGGCACTCCTCTGCACATATTCCGCAGCCTTTGCAGAAGTCGTAGTTTACCTCTACTTTTTCCCCATCCCAGACTATGGCCATGTCGGGGCAGTAGACCCAGCATAGCAGGCACTTAACGCATTTCTCCTGGTCTATTACTGGCTTAAAGGTGCGCCAATCACCGGTTTTGAACTCGGTTGAGAGTTTCCAGGCAAGCCCGCCTATCGGGATTTCTTTCCAACCTTTAAGAGTTTCACCCATACCTACATCCCCTCAGTTTTCTCATATGCTTCTTTAACTACTTGCACGTTTTTCTCGCCTATCGCCCCAGGGAATCTTTTTTTAACTGCCTCAAGTAGAGACTCCAGTTTAACAATCCCGGTAGCCTTAGTTAGAGCTCCCAGCATAGCGGTGTTCGTTATTGGTCTTCCCAATATCCTGTTAGCTATCTCTGTGGCGTGTACAGCGTATATTTTAAATTGTCCTGTTTGAATCCCCAGGGCCTCGGCCAGGTTCTTCGGCCCACCTTCATAGTTGCTTATTAATACTCCGCCAGGTTTAAGGCCTTTAGTCACAGGAACCGAGCCTATCAGCGTTGGGTCTAGTATGACTACCACATCAGGTTCGTACACTTCACAGTGTAAATCTATAGGTTCGTCAGAGAGCCTGGTGAAGGCCATTATCGGCGCCCCCATCCGTTCAGGCCCGAACGTTGGGAATGATTGCACGTGTTTGCCCTCTTTTAGGGCGGCCTCGGCGAGAAGATTGCTGGCGGTCCAGGCGCCTTGCCCTCCACGACCATGCCAACGTATCTCGATCATGCGGTCACACCTTAACTCTGCTGCCGCTAAACTAGTGGTCTGACCACCAATTAAACTTTGCTATTGGGCATGGCGGTTGCAGCGTCTAATTAATGGTTGTGATGACTTAAGCTGGCGCTAATTATATTTAAAGCGGAATGAATAAGTAAACGGGAGGGGGATAATGACTGAAAAAGACGTGTTTCGAGAGCTCCTGGCTACAGCTGCGAGTATTCAGAGGGAAGTAGATAGGTTATTCCGGGAGTTATGGAGCAAGGTTCCAGGCGAATATAGCCTTGGCGTTAATGAGCCTCCAGCGGACGTCGAGGATCGAGGCGACGAATATGTGGTGTACGTTGATGTTCCCGGTTTTTCCAAGGATGAGATTAAGATCAGGGTTACTGAGGACATGGTTGAGGTAAGGGCCGAGAAGTCTGTGGAAAAGAAAGCTGAGATCAGAAGTAGGAATTACGTTTTAAGGGAAAGGCTTTACGAGGGCTTTGCTAAGAAGATAACACTTCCCATGAAAATTAAACCTGATCAGGCTAAGGCGGTTCTTAACAACGGCGTGCTTGAAATACATCTTCCCAAATCGGGCGCTACCAGGGAGATAGAAATATCCGTGGGATAATTTATACTATTTTATCTTAAAATTATATAGTGTCTCTCTATATCATCATCCCGGGCTACTTGATTGCGGCACGGTGGCAATTTTATAAATAACGTGCCGGCACATATTGTTACTTAACAGTTTGCCGGTTGGCGTTGGTGTTCCAAATGCGGTTTAGGCCTAAGATCAGGGAGAAGAGGTGGAGTATAGAGCGGGAAAAAGAGTTAAGAGAGACTTGGGAAAAAGAAGACTTATACAGGTTTGACCCGGATGACGATGAGCGTCCAATGTTCATAGTGGACACCCCACCGCCTTATGCTAGCGGTAAATGGCATGTAGGGGCGGCTGCGCATTATGCCCATATAGACATGATAGCTAGAGCCCATAGGATGATGGGCTATAACGTGCTAGTGCCGTTTTATGCTGATAGGAATGGTTTGCCCGTGGAGGTTCAAGTTGAGAAAATTCACGGAATAAGGGCACGTGATGTTCCGCGTGAGAAGTTCATAGAGCTCTGTAAGGAGTTTCTGGACAGAGTCGAGCAGGAGCTTGTAGAAATAGTTAAGAGAATGGGTTTTAGCTTTGACATATGGAGTAATGGAACTGATAGTCCCGCTTATAGGGCTTTAACACAGGCTACCTTTATAGAGCTGTTTAAAAAGGGCCTCATATATGAGGCGTCGAGACCCAATAATTATTGTCCTAGATGCAGGACTACGCTGGCGGACGCTGAGCTTGAATACAAGGAGGCACCGGCTAAGTTATACTACCTGAAATTTAGATCTAAAAAAGGCGGGAAGGAGTATATAATAGCTACTACTAGGCCTGAGCTTTTAAGTACTTGTGTTATGGTTATATTTAATCCTGAGGATAAACGGTATAAAGGCCTAGAAAATGATAAGCTTATAGTCCCGATCTACGGGCATGAGGTACCCGTACGCCCCCATCCGTACGCTAAGCCTGAATTCGGAACCGGGTTAGTGATGATATGCGCGTTTGGCGACATCAACGACGTCCGGATAATAAGGGAGCTTGGGCTGAAGTACAAGATAGCTATTAACGAGGATGGCTTGATGAATGAGAACGCTGGGCCATACGCTGGTTTAAGCGTTAAAGAGGCTAGAAGAAAAATAGTTGAGGATTTAAAGAACGCTGGGCTTCTTGTGAAAGAAGAGGAGATACGTCACAACATACCTGTTTGCTGGAGATGTAAGACTCCGATAGAGTACATAGCTATGAAGGAGTACTACCTTAAACAGGTACAGTTTAAAGAGGAGCTTCTTAAGCTGATTGAAAAGGTTGATTTCTATCCTCCTGAGTCTAAGAGGCTGTTAGTGGACTGGATAAATTCTGTAACCTCCGACTGGCCTATAAGTCGTAGAAGGATATACGCGACTGAGATACCTATATGGTACTGTGAAAAATGCGGTACGCCTCATCTGCCACAGCCCGGTAGGTATTATCAGCCCTGGCGAGAGCCAGCGCCTTTCAAGAAGTGTGTTAAGTGTGGTCATAACGTGTTTGTTCCCGAGTTAAGAGTTTTCGACACGTGGATGGACTCAAGTATTTCTCCGCTTTATGTTTCGGGTTATGGAAGAAACAGCAAGGTCTTTAACAAGGGTTTTCCGGTGGCATTAAGGCCGCAGGGTAAAGACATCGTTAGGACGTGGCTCTACTACACGTTTCTAAGGGTTTACCAGTTGACTGGGAAACCTGCCTTTAAGAGAGTTAGGATTACCGGTATGGGGCTTGACGAGAAAGGAGAGGCTATGCATAAAAGTAAGGGTAACGTTATAGACCCTATTCCGATGCTTGACAAATATGGTGCGGATGCTCTCAGGTTCTGGGCAGCGGCTGAGGCCAAACTCGGCAGCGATTATCGTTTTTCCGAGCAACATGTGGAGACGGGGTCTCTATTCATAACGAAGATATGGAATATAGCCAGATTCATCTCCCAGTTCCCATATCCTAGCCGTGAAGAGGTTCTACTAACACCTACTGATGAGATGGTTCTAGCAAAGCTTAATGACGTGATAGAGAAAGTATTAGAAGCATACCGTGAAATGGATGTCTATGTTCCGGCTAATGAACTGTTTAGATTTACTTGGCATATATTTGCTGACCATTATATAGAAGCTGTTAAACCCAGGGCTTATAATAGGGAGGGCGTCTTCAACGACAAGGAGCAGAAGGCTGCCTGGTATACTTTGCACACAGTGTTGAGCGCTGTCATTAGGATGCTAGCGCCTATAATGCCCTTCGTGACGGACGCTATTTGGCGGGCTATATACTCTAGCAAGAGCGTGCATGTGGCCTTTATGCCAGGCCGCATCGAGTTGTCCCATCCCGAGTATGGCGACTTGCTAGAGAAGTTTATGGAGTTTAACAGAATGATATGGAGGTACAAGAAGGAGAAGAAGATAGCGTTAAACCAAGTTTTAAGGGCTAGGGTTTATGTTTCAGAGGAGCTCCGGCCTCTAGAGAGAGATATTAAGGCTATGCATCGCATAGAGGTTCTGTGTTTTGGAAAGCCTACGAGCTCTGAAACGGTTGTTGAGATAGGCGCTGGAATATATGTCGATGAAAGCTGGGAAAAATAAACAGGTTTACAGATATAGACTTGGGGTAGTGGCTGGCACCTTTTCTAGGTTTCATGCTGGGCATGCCTGGCTTTTAGAGACGGCGTTTAGCAAATGTGAAAAAGTAATAGTTTGCATTACTACCCAAAGCTACGCTGCGAAGCTAAATAAGCATCATCCGGTGGAGGACTATGGGGCCAGGGTTAAAAACGTTGTAAGGTTCCTGCATGAGCGAGGTCTTCTGGAACGCGCAATAATCTATCCACTTGAAGATTTTTACGGGCCAGCGATAGTCAGGCCTGATATTGAAGCCTTGTTCGCTAGCGAGGAAACGTTTCTTGGAGCCTTGAAAGTATTGAAGGAACGGATACGGAGAGGGTTGAAAAACATGGATCTCGTGGTGGTTTCATTGCTATTAGCGGAAAACGGTCGGCCGGTTAAAAGCACTAGGATATGGCATGGGGAAATCGATGAATATGGTAGGACAAAGCTAAAATAGAGGCGTTTCATAGAATGGGAAGGGGCGATAAAGTTGGGATTTTCACTCGACGCTCTACTCAGTAAAAAGGAAGAGATAGAAAAGTTATTGAGGCAGCTTGAAGAGGAGAGGAAAACAATTGAAGAGAAACTAGCTAAGATAAAGGCTAAAGAGGATGAATTTTATCGTCAGGCGACTCAAAGCCGGGATCCTATAGAGGCTAGTAAGGCTGAGCTGATGCTCCATAAAATAGCTGAGTTACGTAAAAAGTACGAGTCCAGGCTTGAGGAGGTTAAACGGAAAATCAGAGGCGCGGAGAGAGAGCTTGAGGAAGTTAAGATGCGGATAGAGATAGTGAAGCCTAAAACAGTTAAATGGGTAGTTGAATACGAGAAGAAATGAATAATTACTTCTTAATTTTTTGTTTAACTACAGTAACCGTAATAATATACCAGCAAATTGCCCAGGCGCCGTATAGAATAAGACCTATAGCTGTTCTCAATAGGCTTGTTCTAAGCATGCGCAATACTAGTGTTTCAACTAGCATAAGCACTACTATTAATGTTATCCATGCAAAGGTCATCAGCGCCACTAGGACGGTAAGGCCCTTTATCCATTTCATCCCCGTCACCCTTTAATCATTAAAGCTGAGATCACTGCTAACAGCGCTGCCCAAAGGCTAGCTCCTGTTAAAACTCTGACGACCTCAGGCTCCCGCATTCGGCCGCTGAAAAGCAGGATTAGGCGTGTAAGCGTTATTGGTGCGTTGTGAGCCT
>CAYSTQ010000045.1:0-9981 GCA_964433855.1 uncultured Thermoproteales archaeon | reverse complement strand
AGAACCTCCTCGAAATCCCTCCCCTCTCTCTCAGCTATTCTCCTAGCCCTTTCCTCTAGGGGAGCCGTAAATATTATACATAAATCTGCGAGGTCTCGTAAAAGCCAGCAAGCTAAATGCCCCTCTATAACAGCGTTGCCCTTTTTTGCCTCTTCTCTCGCTCTCTCGTCTACAAGCTTATCTATGCTAGGATCCTTCTCCGCCATCCTGTGCAGCTCCTTAAATGATACCCCTAAATCATTTGCTAACTGTCTGAAAAGCATGCCGTTAGATACATATCTAAGGGAAAATATTTCCGCAAGCTTTCTAGCATGCGTTGTTTTACCTGAGCCAGCTTTGCCACTAATAGCTATAACTAGGTTATGCAAGCTGCTCGCCTACTCTGAGCTTCCATACTTCGAATAAACAGCTAAAACTATTCCCCTGGAAAGACATTTATGGCATAGATAGCCAGCATATGGCCTACCAGGAGGCCTATGTCCTTTTCTAGCTTCTTTAAGCTTCATTTTAGGGAAACCATTAAGCGGTTTACCGCATTTGGCACACCTAGGCGGATTAACTTTTTTACGACGGTAATGCACCACTACTTTACCGCCAGGGGTTCTCACATATACTTTCTTTACAGTCCTTGATCTATGGGCTGGACGAGGCATATCGAATCACCCTGTAGAGTCAGACTATAGCTTTAAGGCTCTCTTTTATAAAACTACTGTGAGATGTCTGGCTAAATTGGTTGCGAAGCCGGTCCTATAGAACTATTTTCGGAAAGCATCTATTAATTTAGATGTTAAAGCACCGGCTAAACGGAACATCCATAAGCTGACTATGAAATACCACGATGAAAAACCTATTTTACCACCTGTTAAAGGAAAATATATGAACGGGTCCTGCGTTATCAGATTCGAATTATTTAGCAGGGCAAAAAACCCCATCCACGTCAGCATAGAAGCAGTCATAGACTTAATCCGTGACTTCTCGATCTCCTCTCTAAGCCGTCTTATCCTACTTTCACCACGCATAATCCTGAGGTAAGCCTTCCTATCTTTCCGCTCAACCGCGTCCCTTTTCATATTTTCCCATCTAGCTATCTCCTCCTGGATCTCCTGAAGCCGCCTTTCGTTAACAACTAGTTTACTTACCGCGCTAACCATGATCATAGCTATGAAAGACGTTAACGTCGCTTTAACTAAGCTCTCAAGCCAGGGATACATTATGACCCCCACTATGCTTAAACTAATATATAAGTGAGTAAAAAAGGTTTAAATACATGTAGCATGCTTTTTCCTCTCGAACTCCCAAGACAGGAGGGCGTATAGGTATGTCTTCAAGTAGAAAGCCTCATCTAAACCTAGTAGTGATTGGCCATGTAGATCACGGCAAATCGACGACTATGGGCCACTTCCTATACTTAATGGGCGTGGTTGACGAGCGTAAATTCAAAGAGATGGAGGAAGAAGCCAAAAAGCTAGGCAAAGAAGAATGGAAGTATGCCTGGGTATTAGATAAATACAAAGAAGAAAGAGAAAGAGGATTAACCATAGACCTAGCATTCCTGAAATTCGAAAGCAAAAAGTATGAGTTCACCCTCATAGATGCCCCTGGTCATAGAGACTTCGTTAAAAACATGATCACCGGAGCCTCTCAGGCCGATGCAGCCATACTCGTGGTCTCAGCTAAGCAGGGTGAATACGAGGCAGGCGTGAGTGCTGCTGGACAGACGAGAGAACACGTGTTCCTCGCTAGGACGATGGGCATTAACCAGATGATCGTCCTCATAAACAAGATGGACACGGTCAACTGGGATAAAAACAGATACGAAGAGATAAAAGAAGGGCTGTCCAGAATGCTCCGCTTAGCTGGCTACAGAGTCGATAAAATGCCCTTTATCCCAGTCTCAGGTTTACTCGGAGATAACCTTGTTGAGCGAAGCAAAAACATGCCATGGTATAATGGCCCAACACTGGCTGAGGCCTTAGACCTCTTCGAAGAGCCACCAAGGCCGATAGACAAACCACTTAGGATACCCATCCAGGACGTTTACGCTATAAGAGGCGTCGGTACAGTGCCAGTAGGCAGGGTTGAAACAGGCGTCCTGAAGGTTGGTGATGTTGTAATATTTATGCCGCCTAAAAAGACCGGTGAAGTAAAATCTATAGAAACTCATCACACAAGAATAGAGAGAGCAATACCGGGTGACAACATAGGCTTTAACGTGAAAGGCATAGCTAGAGATGAGATTAGGAGAGGCGACGTAGCTGGACACACTTCAACACCTCCAACAGTAGTCCAGGAATTCGTAGGAAGGATAATAGTGCTTTACCATCCAACGGCTATAGCTGCTGGATACACTCCGGTTCTCCATATACATACAGCGGCCGTCCCAGTAAGATTTGAAGAGCTAATAAGTAAAATAGATCCTAGAACAGGCGCTGTAATGGAAGAAAAGCCTTCATTTATAAAGCAGGGCGATGCGGCCCTGGTCAGATTTAGGCCGCTAAAACCAGTCGTGGTAGAAAGTTACTCTGAAATACCGCAATTAGGCAGATTCGCTATAAGAGATTCAGGTAGGACCGTAGCCGCTGGCACGATAGTAGAGGTCAAAAAGATTGAATAAGACGGTAGAGTTGCTAGACGGTACAAGAGGTGAAAACCGCTTTGCCAAGGTACGTAAGAATAAAGCTTGTCAGCACCTCTATAGAGGCTCTTAACGAGGTCTGTAGTGAAATAAAAGAGATAGCTAAAAGAACCGGTGTAAAAATAAGAGGACCAATACCGCTCCCAGTGAAAAGATTAGTTGTGACCGTTAGAAGAGCACCATCAGGCCAAGGCACACACACTTTTGACCATTGGGAGATGAGAGTTCACAAAAGGATAATAGATATGGATGCCGATGAGCGGGCTATGAGGCAGTTGATGAGGGTCAGAGTACCCCAGAATGTCAGGGTCGAAATAGAACTAAAATAACATTTTAATTTTGTATAATAAAGAAAATTTTTCAAAATAAAACTCTTGATTTTTATTAATCTTGTCCAAGACTATTGCGCAACATCTATTAAAGTCTGCAGGCTCTCCTATAAACGAGCCGGGGTGCCCGAGTGGACCATGGGGTGGGCCTTGAGAGCCCATGGCGGAGCGTCCGCCGCGTGGGTTCGAATCCCACCCCCGGCGCCATTCTATAATAAATAGGTGAGAACATGTGTGAAAACAAGTTCGTGTTTCTAGATCATACCTCAGATGTTTATGTGGCGGCATATGGTAAAACACTCGAGGAAGCCTTTGAAAACGCTGCGCTCGCCATGTTTGAAGCCATGACGGATACATCAAAGGTTAAACCTAAGGAAAAGTATGACGTTGAAATAGAGGAAGATGATCTTCAAGCGCTCCTCTATAGCTGGCTGGAAGAATTGCTTTACGCATATGGCGCGCATGGACTAGTATTTTCAGTGTTTAAAGTCTATGAAATAAGATATAAAAATAATAGATATATTTTAAAGGGAGAGGCATGCGGAGAAGAATACGATTCAAAAAGACATGAATCAAGAGTGGAAGTTAAGGCCGTGACGTACTCTTTAATGAGTATAACAAGACAGGAAGATCTTTATGAGGTCAGGGTGGTCTTCGACATATAGGTATCGTTTTAAACCCCCATATGAATTATATTCCCGAGGTGAACAAATTTGGCGCCAAGTATTCCGATCAGGAAGATTGACGATTACATATGGGAAATCCCTAGAGGATACAAGCCAAACATGAAAGTTCCAGGCAGAATATATGCTGATAAAACACTTCTTCAAAAAATGCAGTCTGACCTGACGTTAGAACAATGTTCTAATGTAGCTTGTCTACCGGGTATTTACAAATACTCTATAGTACTGCCAGACGGCCATCAGGGCTACGGTTTTCCAATAGGCGGCGTAGCAGCATTTGATGCTGAAGAAGGCGTTATCAGCCCAGGCGGCGTGGGCTATGATATAAACTGTGGAGTCCGGCTATTATCGACAAACCTCGCTTTAGACGACGTCAAACCCAAGCTGAGGGAGCTCATAAATACCATATTTACGCTGGTGCCATCTGGAGTCGGATCAAGAGGTAAAATACGGCTAACAACCAGTGAGTTAAACAAAGTATTGGAGGAAGGGGCTAACTGGGCAATAGAACACGGATATGGCTGGCCTGAAGACGCTGAGCACTGCGAGGAAAAAGGTTGCTTAGAGGCTGCGGACGCTAGCAAGATCTCCGACAGAGCTAAGGGAAGAGGTAGTCCACAGCTTGGAACGCTTGGAAGCGGCAACCACTTCCTTGAAATCCAAGTGGTTGAACGGATATTCAACAAAGAAGTTGCTAAAATCCTTGGTATAGAGCAGGAGGGACAAATAACTGTCATGATACACACGGGTAGCAGAGGTTTTGGCCATCAGGTTTGTAGCGACTACTTAAGGATCATGGAGAGAACCGTTCGTCGATACGGAATAAAAATACCTGACAGAGAGCTTGTATGCGCACCGGCTGGAAGCAAAGAGGCCGAAGACTATTTCGCCGCTATGGCTTGTGCCGCTAACTTCGCCTGGGCTAATAGACAAATGATAACGCATTGGACAAGACAAGCCTTTGAAAAAGTTTTTAGAAGGCCGGCCGATGAACTCGGCATGAACCTAGTGTACGATGTAGCGCACAACATAGCTAAAAAAGAGGAGCATGTTGTCAACGGCGTTAAACGTACAGTGTACGTGCATAGAAAAGGGGCTACCAGAGCGTTCCCACCCGGACACCCGGATATACCTGCTAAATACAAAAGTATAGGCCAACCAGTGCTAATACCCGGATCCATGGGTACGGCTTCATACGTGTTGATAGGCACCAATAAGGCCATGGAGATATCTTTTGGATCTACAGCGCATGGTGCTGGTAGACAGTTAAGTAGAGCCGAAGCGAAACGAAGGTTTAGGCCGTCCTCAGTTACAAGACGGCTTGAAAACATGGGTATCATAATACGTGCCGCAAGCGGCCACGTAGTGGCTGAAGAAGCCCCCGACGCATATAAGGACGTGGATAAAGTAGCTGATGTCAGCCACAAAGTAGGGATAGCGTTAAAAGTAGTTCGTCTAGTACCTATAGCCGTAACTAAAGGTTGAGAAAAGAATTTAAGTAAACCCTCATAGATGGTTATCTACAGTTTAGCTCAGGGTGGTTTCGTGGCGGAGGAATTGAAGACCCTAGATGGGGAAGAAATCAGGTTGTTTGGGAAATGGTCATTTAAAGACGTGGTAGTGAACGACCCCGGCTTAAAAAACTATATTTCGTTAAAACCAGTGTTTATACCGCACAGCGAAGGGAGGCATGAGCATAGAAGATTCGCTAAATCAAGAGTAAACATCGTTGAAAGGCTTGTAAACCAGCTGATGCGTCCAGGCCGTAACGCTGGTAAAAAACATATGGCCGTAAATATAGTGAAGAGAGCATTTGAGATAGTGTATCTTAAAACGGGTGAAAACCCAATTCAGGTGCTTGTAAGGGCTATTGAAAATGCGGCGCCACGCGAAGAAACCACTAGAATAGCCTACGGCGGAATACTGTATCACGTAGCAGTGGACATAGCTCCGCAGAGAAGAGTTGACCTTGCGCTAAGATTTATAGCTGAAGGAGCTAGGCTAGCGGCGTTTAATAACCCTAAGCCGATAGAGGAAAGTTTAGCGGATGAAATAGTGGCTGCGGCGAATAACGATCCTAATAGTTACGCTATAAGGCGTAAAGAAGAAATCGAAAGAATAGCGTTGGCCTCCAGATAATTCTTTAATCAGCAACCGTTTACCACGATGCTTCTACATCTTTTCGCTTAAGCCTTAAAATATAGTCTCCATTTAAATAGTCCGAAACTTAAAAAGGGCGCTCCACCTATTTTAATCCAGCGTAGCCTAACGCTAAAGACGGATAAATTCATGGTGGTGTTATGAGCGAGGAATTATGGGTTGAAAAATACAGGCCTAAAACCCTCGACGAAATAGTTAATCAGGAGGAAATAGTTGAAAGATTAAAAACGTTTGTCCAACGCAAATCTATGCCTCATCTACTCTTTGCAGGACCTCCAGGTACCGGTAAGACAACAGCAGCTTTAGCTCTGGCTCATGATTTATACGGAGAAAACTGGAGACAAAACGTCTTAGAGCTGAACGCCTCAGATGAGCGAGGTATACAAACCATAAGGGAACGTGTTAAGGATTACGCCAGGACAGTGGCCCTGGGTGAAGTACCATTTAAAATAATAATACTTGACGAGGCAGACAACATGACAAGCGATGCCCAACAAGCTTTAAGAAGAACAATGGAGGTCTTCTCGCGTACCGCAAGGTTCTGCTTAATAGCGAATTATCCCTCAAAAATAATAGAACCTATACAGTCACGTTGCGCGGTTTTCCGATTCCAGCCCTTGCCGAAGGACGATATAATCGGGCGGCTCCGCTATATAGCTGAGCAGGAAGGCGCCAAGTACACTGAAGACGGGCTTGAAGCAATATGGGAGATCTGTGGCGGCGACATGAGAAGAGCGATAAACACCCTTCAGGCAGCGGCGGCCCTAGGATCGGTTGATAAACAAACAGTATACAAGGTCGTAGGCAAGGTGACGCCCGAGGAAATACATGAAATACTAAATCTTGCCTTAAACGGGGAATTCATTAAGGCCCGTGAAAGACTGCGTTCTCTCATGATAGACTACGGAGTATCAGGTATAGACATATTGAAACTGATGCATAGAGAAATACTTTCACCTCGCGCAAAGCTGATGGTAAGTGAAAGGGAAAGGATTGAAATAGCCGATTTAATAGGGGAAATAAACTTCAGGATGGTTGAAGGCGCCGATGAAGAGATACAGCTAAGCACATTACTGGCGAAAATAGCTCTCTTAGGAAAGAAGTAACGGGTGTTGGTGAGTGCCTGCAGTATCATGGACAGAGAAGTATAGGCCTAGAACACTATCAGAAGTCATAGGTAATGAAGAGGCTAAATCAGCCTTTGTTAAATGGCTTAACTCATGGAAAAGAGGAAAACCATTTAAAAAAGCCGTTTTGCTCTACGGGCCTCCAGGCTGTGGTAAAACGACGCTAGTTTACGCGATTGCTAACGATTTAGGTTACGAAGTGCTTGAGGCAAATGCAAGTGATGTACGTAACTCTGCTGCGCTCCAGCGCAGAATAGAAAGAGCAATACGGGAAGGGTCGCTTTTTGGGGCAACAAGCAAGATAATCCTATTAGATGAAGTCGATGGAATAAATCCCCGTGAGGATGCTGGGGGACTAAATAAAATAATTGACATGATTAACGAAACTAGGTATCCAATAGTTATGACAGCCAACGATCCCTGGTCGCCGAATCTAAGGAGGTTGAGAGATGTTAGTCTAACAATAGAGTTAAAACCGCTTCATGTACGAGATATTGTTAAGATCTTAAGAAAAATATGCGAAAAAGAAGGTGTCAATGTAGACCCACAAGTTCTACGGCAATTAGCGAAGAGATCACGTGGAGACTTGAGAGCAGCGATAAATGATCTTCAAGCAATATCTGAAGGAAAAAGAGAGGTAAGCCTTAAAGATTTAGAGATGCTGTCAAGCCGAAGCCAGCAGATAAACATGTTCGAGATAACGAGAAGGGTTTTAACTGCTACAACTGTTGAACAAGCTAAATCTGTTCTCTTAATGCCGTCACTAGACTATGAAATGCTAATACAGTTTATCAACGAGAACCTGCCATACCAGTATGACGACCCACAGGCCCTAGCAGAGGCCTATGATGCCCTTTCCAAAGCTGATGTTATAATGGGTCGTATAAAAAGAAGCCAGGATTGGTCATTACTCCCCTATGCCCTAGAGCTAGCAACAGCGGGAGTGGCTCTAGTCTCCAATAAACCAAAGTTCAAATGGGTGCGGTACTCCTTCCCAGCCAAACTAAAGAGATTGTCACGAAGCAAAGAGGTAAGAGTTCAACGCGAAGCCTTACTCGAGGCTATAGCCAAGAAATGTCATGTATCCAAGGCAACCGCCAATGTTGAAATACTGCCATATATAAAATTAATATATGAAGTAAACCCCAAAATGGGTAAAGGAATTCTGAGATGGCTGGAGATAGGCGAACGAGCCTTTAAACGAATTACCGGCCTTAACTAAATTTAATACTATCTTAGAATTTTCTAACCACGTTGAGTCCTTATAAGCTGTTTAACCCTCAGAGAGACTTCTTTTTCAAGAGCTTCCACAGGGACCGATGGAACACCTATAAGAGTTGTTTTGCCCCTTCTCCCAGGTCCTGAAATTCTGGTTGTTATTAAGCCTATGTTACTTAAATTACGAGTATACTCCCAGACCTTCGTATGTCCTCTCGGGCGTTCTCCTAGCTGTTCACAAATCGATCTATATTCACGCTCCACTTCACCTAATCCCACCTCTTTCCTCCCTATTCTTCGTAGAACTCTTGCTATGCTGAGCAGCAAAAGGAGTTCATGCGTTCTAAGGGCCTCCAGTATGGTGCTGGAGAGGCTAGGGTAAATGTCGCTGTAAGCCTTTCTAACGTGTTCTGTTGCTATAAACCTGGCCCCCTCTCTCTCAGCGTATTTACCGGCACGCCACAGTATCTCCAGCGCCTGTCTAGCATCTCCGCGGCCGCCCTTATCAACACCCGTTAATTCACCTATAAGCTCCAATGCCTCATCGCTGAGAGCATTAGGTTTAAGAGCGCCCTCCTTAACCCTACCTTTCAGTATATCGATTATTTCCTGCGAAGTATATGGGTTAAACCTAATGATGTTATGCATTAGCGAGCTTCTAACACCTTCTTCGAGAAGATTTAGTCTGCTTATATCTCTAAATACAAAAATAAAGCTCATTCTCGCTTTGCCACGAATATACTCATCTAAAACTCTGGATAGATCATATAAGGCTTCACTTCCGGAGGACAACACGAGGTAATCAGCCTCATCAATGGTTAACACAAGGTATTGATCCTTATTTTCAAGGCTGCTCCACAGAATATTCATAAGTTCTCTTGAGGAGAATCCCCTTCTAGGGATAGGTATGTTAAGTTGTTCAGTGACGTGTTTCATCATCAGAAACAAGGTCCTATCCTTATGGCAGTTAACATGAACATAGCGTATCCCTAGGCTCTCTCTGGCTGAAAAACGCTCTAGTTGTATCCCAAAATACTTCGAGACGGCAGTTTTACCCGTGCCTACAGGTCCCGTTAAAATAACTTTTATACTGACAGAACCTGGCGATTGCACTACAGATCTAAACATCTCAGCTAGCTGGGTAAGTTGAGCTTCTCTGTGAGGCAACTCGTTTGGAACATACTCTACTGAAAGCTTAGACTCGTCTTCAAATATCGTAGACGGCTTTTTCCATATCTCGTAAAGCGGCATTTTCACATCACTTAGATTCTAGCTAGAATAATATTTATAGCTCCTCTATAACATGCCTTCAGTGTTCCACAGGTGTTCTACGAATAATAAAACCAGCTATAGACCCATATATGTGGATTTCAACTGAAGCCTCTTTACCGCCTCTCGTAAAACCTTCTTTTTCAAATAATCCGATAAAGCTGTCTATGTTATTACCCAGTATTCTAACCCGGGCTTTTTCCTGTGCTACGAATTTTTTAACGGTTGCTAAGGCCTTTGACGGTGAAACATCTTTTATTATTAAATCATATTTCTCTAAACTCCTAACAAATTTCTCCATATGTACATGCTTAATGAGGCTCTCTACACCGCCTTTGGGAAGAGACGTGATAAGCAACACTAAACCATGCAATCCAGGAACCGTCCTTACACTAGGATCTAAAGGATAAACGGCGTCTTCTAAATCCTCGGCAACTCTTCGTTCTCTACCAGGAATAACTCGGACCACGTAGGCTTGCAAATCTATCCCCTAAACGAAAAATATGGGATTCGACCATGCCATAGAGCCATCAATACCTTCACACTCAATCCTAACATAT
>CAYSTQ010000044.1:0-9989 GCA_964433855.1 uncultured Thermoproteales archaeon | reverse complement strand
ACAGTTCTTCAACGTCAGCCCTATAAGGCGATTTCTCACTAGAGAGCTCTATTATGCCGCCGTTAAAGCACTAACCTGTGAAGCCTCAATGGACCTCCAGCTAGGTTTTTATCAGGATGGCCACATGGATATCCAGCCTCCTCAGCCTGGCTGAGAATACCCCGTCACGGTACTCCCATTCTATCCGCTGGCCTCCTGGAATAGTTCTAATTTTCTTGGGCGCTTCAGCCAGCCTGAGCTTGAAGCACACGTTGTAGACCGGAGGTATATACTCGACGTAAAAGGAGTTGCCTGACAGATCCTTGCCGACAGATAGGTTGCACAGGTTGACTATTAGGTCCCTGTCTCTTCTCCGAAGGGTGACCTCCACGGTCGGCGGCGCCTCCACCTCGATGCTCCGTGGAAGCACATACCTGACCAGCAGACCTATAAACCTCCTTAAACCGGGGTATTGTTCATGCCAGTAGCAGCCGAACAAGTCCGTAGCCACGTAGAGAACCCTTCCCCGTCCATACCTGTTCAGCGTCGCCGCAGGATAGCCGAGAGGCTCGAAGCCTTCGTTTCCCCGCTTGTTCAGCGCGGCCAGCTCCTCCGCCCCCATAGGCCTCACCCTGTGCCATGCCTTGTTCACCGGCAGGGCTTCCTCCCCTACACAGACCAGGGCTGCAGGTATGCCGTCGTACTCCTCCACATTGACGCCTACGACCTCTCTAAGCCACCATGGCTCGTCCTCCGCCGTCCTACCGGTTACAACTAGGCTGCCTCCACCGGCTACATACTCCCTTAGCTCGTCCAGGAGCTTCCGTGGGAGCGCGTTTTGCTCCGCCAGTACTACGGCCTTGTACCGGCTTATCTTGATGCTGAGGGTTTCCTCGTCAACTATGTCGAAAAGATAGTGGAGTTCCTGGAGCGCCTGATGGGCGCCTCTCAGAGGGTTTAGAACCTCGCCGTAGTCGTACACCCCGTTGCCCCTGGAGTAGAAGGTGGTTGTCGAGTGGAGGATCGCTACGTCGTGGGCTGGCTCAGTGCCCATCAGGGCTTCAGCCCTCTCATGAGCAAAGCGGCCGCATTCCTCGGCTATACGCATATGGTACGGGTCTAGAGAGTCGTCGCTGAGGGGGTTTATCCAGAGGAACCATCTTCCACCATTGGCTATTATCAAGGCTCCCTCCTGCATCAGGTGTTTCGCCGTCTTGGGATAAGGGGTTGTCCTACTCCAGGTGAAGGCCTGGAGGGCTGTCATAAGGTCGAAGGGTTTACCTCTGGCGGAAAGGAACCTGGCCTCGAGGCTTATCTGTCTAAGGCTGTGTGTAGGGGTTACATCGGCTGAGATCCAGTCTATGAAGCTGGGCGGAGGATCCGGCATTCTGACGGTGTAGGCCCAGTTGCTGGTGAACATGCAGTCAGGTTTGAGGCTGTGAATTAGGTTGGCGCATTTCCTGAGGTAGTTCACGAAGCTCTCCCTGTGGAAACAGCACCACTCACCCCATAAGGGGTCTGACGAGGTTTTCGGAGGCTCCCGCCCAGTCTTCTCCTTGAACAGGCTGCAACACGAGCTACAGTAGCAGGGCGTGACAGACCAGCAGTCTCCGTCAAACCAGAAGCCATCCGGGCTGTACTTCTCGATTATCTCCCTAAGCTGGGGGAGCACTCTGCCCTCCACATACCCGGTATTGGGGCATAGCACGTCCTCCCCTATGAAGCCCCCATTCGCGTTTCTACGCCTCCACTCCGGGTGTTTCTCCGCGGCATACCGGTCTTTAAGGCCGCTGTAGTATACGAAGAACTTCACGCCGAGAAGACGGGCCGCGTCCCTGTAAGCCTTCAAGGCGTCCCTAACCATTCCAGGCGGCGTCCCGCCGTGATCAGTGGGGTAGGTTGTCCAGCCGGGGTGCCCCTTTGAATGGTACTGTATGAGGCCGGGCCTGGCTGGCGCTATCAGGGCCGCCAGCTTCTCCGGATCGGCCCCGGCGCCTACAGGGGTTTGAGGCCCAACGTGGTGGTCAAAGTGTATGTTGAAAATAGTTTTCAGATACCAGGAGCCGGGCTGTGCCATGTCCTCACACTCTCCTTATCAGGCTTTAAGCGTTTTGCCGTCTAGCCAACGCGGCCAGGATACATGGTTTAAAGAGTTTAGATATTAATGGCATGTAGCTAGACTCTAGATAGGGGCAAGCCTGAGGCCGCTCCAGACTTCCAGCTTTACTAGATAGCATAAGGTAGAAAGAATTGATTGAAGGAAAGAGGACTAGGACTAGCAGTTTCGGGGAGGAAAAGCCATAACTCTACCCTGTTCTACTCCCGTAAACTCTATAAGGATGCGGTTCTCCCGGAGCCCAGCCCTAACGACCTGGTGGAGAACAGGATTCCCCCGGGTTTCCTGGATAGAGCGATTCTCGGAGATGCTCGTGAGGTCCTTGGGAAGCTGCCTGACAGCTGCGTCCACTTGATGGTGACCTCCCCGCCTTACAACGTGGGGAAGGAGTATGACGAGGATCTCACCCTGGGCGAGTACCTGGACTTCATCAGAGAAGTTATGAGGGAGGTTTATAGAGTTCTCGTCTGGGCTCCTGGATGTCTGCCGTGAACCCGATACTGAGAGATCAGCACGGGTACATCATAGTCATGTCCAAGGGAAGCTTCAAGAGGAGGAAGGAGCCCGGGAGGGAGGACACCATATCCAGGGAGGAGTTCCTCGAGTTCACCAGAAGCGTATGGAGGTTCCCGCCTGAATCCACCAGAAGGGCCGGCCACCTCGCCCCTTTCCCGGAGGAGCTCCCGTACAGGTGCATACAGCTCTACACGTTCAAGGGCGACGTCGTCCTAGATCCATTTGTCGGGTCGGGCACCACGTGTATAGCAGCCCTGAAAACTGGCAGAAACTTCATAGGCATAAATATCGAAAAGAAGTACATAAGAAGAGCTGAGGAAAGGATAAGGATGGTTCTACTGAGGGAAACAGCTGAGCTACGGGAAACATAGCTTGAGAGCCTCCCGGCTAAAGCATCTTGGCAACGGCTATCCATGGGGCGTGATTAACAATATAAGCTGGCACGGCTTATTCAAAAGGGTGAGGGGCTTGAGGCTGGTGTTTATAGGGCCTCCCGGAATAGGAAAGGGGACCTACGCCTCCGCGGTCTCTAGGGTTTACGGAATACCCCATGTGTCGACGGGGGACATTTTCAGGGAGGAGATTAAGAAGGGTAGTGAGCTCGGTCTTAGAATTAAAGGCTACGTGGACCGGGGCGAGCTCGTCCCAGACGACATAGTCATAGAAGTTGTCAAAAAGAGGCTCTCAGAAAAGGACTGCGCCAAGGGCTTCATCCTCGACGGCTTTCCCAGGACGCTCAGGCAAGCTAGGGCGCTGGACGAGATAACTAGGATAGACCTAGTGCTTAACTTCACCGCTCCAGACGAAGTCATAATAGACAGGATAAGCGGCAGGAGGATCTGCAGGAAATGCGGCGCCATATACCATGTGAAATACATCCCGCCTAAGACGCCCGGCGTCTGCGACAGTTGTGGCGGCCCCCTTATACAGCGGGATGACGATAGGCCCGAGGTCGTGGCTAGACGGCTGGAACTCTACAGGAGACAGTTCGCCCCGATAATAGACTACTACAGGGCTAAGGGCGTGCTCCTGGACGTTGACGCAAGCGAACAAGCTGAAAAAGTGATACCTAGGATCCTCAAGGTTTTAGAGGCCCACGGATTTAAGCGGCCAGCCCAGGGATAAAAACAGTTTTTCTATACTGTGGAACGCCCCAGCCTCTTTTTTAGACTAGGCTGACGCTTTAATACGTGTTCCACTCTAGTTCTTTCAGATGGGAGCATGGGTCTTAAAGTCAGGCTTCCAGACGACGTACGGTGCGCCGTAGCCATCACGTATGACACTGATATGGCTGGCGGATACGCCCCAGACGGCATATGCCATGGAAGAACAGCCCCCTTCCTGATGGACTACATATCGAGGTTTTGCGAGACGGCTGACGACTACGGTGTACACTTACAGTTTTTCCAAATAGCTAACGGGCTGGAGCTTGACGAGGTAGCTGATCACGTGAAGGAGCTGGTCAGCAGAGGCCACGTCGTGGACTGCCACACCTATAATCACGTAAACCTAGCGTACACTCCTCCCCGGCAGCTGGACCGGGATTTAAGGCTCGCTAACAGGCTGTTCGAGGAGCGGCTCGGCTATCAACCCATGATCCTTAGGGGGCCTGGAGGCTACAGACATGGGGATTTAAAGCCTGAGAACCAGATGGTTATACTGGAAAACGGTTATCGATGGGTTAGTGGGGAGTTCGACTACGACATACTGTCCAGAGACGACTATGGCTACTTCGTCAGCGCGCCCTCCCGTAACAGGCCGTTCCGCTACCCCACCGGCCTAATAGAGATCCCGTTCCAGGGATGGACAGACCGGACATGGTTTGACTCCTACAAGCTACGGGACCCCGATATTTACGCCAAGTGGCGAAGGAAATATGGGCATCGCCCAGTGCCTAGAGGATGGCGATGTCCTTGGACGGCACCCGGCGCCCTCAAGGAATGGATTAGGATGAATCTGGCATGTCTAGACTACACGTATGCTCACCGCCTGCTATGGGTTGTCTGCTGGCATCCCTACAGCCATTACCTGCACGACCCTGGGAACACCATGCTTCCCGCACTGCTTGAGGCTGCCTTAAACAAACCTGAAAAAGTATGGATATGCACGCTTAGAGACGTGGCCCAATGCCTAATCGAGGAACACGATGCTTCTGAAAGCTGAGAAAAATAAGCTGTCATGGAGGACGTTAGCTAATCTCATAGATACTACCGTATTCCTATACGCCTACCTGGAACCTTAGGAAGAAACTTCATGGTTGAAAGCTAGCAACTGTTTCACCTAAAGCTTTTCGGGGAGCACAGTTACGCCGTGCTTAACGGCCTGCTGCCTCAACTTAGCATCATAGGTAGCTAGCGGAGCGCTCCTACGTATGGCTGTATAGAGCACGATCTTGTCGTTGAACCGGGATAGGGATAGCCTCTCCTCGACGATCGTCGTCAACGCCCATCTCACACCGCTGGGTTCCTCCCTGATAATGAGCGCTTTCTCGCTCTCCATATACTCCAGCACCTTTGTAAGCGCCGTACCGGCGTCTACAGATAATCCTTTCAGGAACCATATATACTCGTAGACCACGATGAGCGGTATGAGCCACCTGTCGAGCTCATCAAGTAGTCTAACCGCGCTCCCATGGTATATGGAGCCCTTGAACGTGTCGTAGACCAGAATATTGGTGTCGATCACAGCTTCACGTAAGCGTTTCACTTAACCCCCTCACTATTATTGCTTCTATTTCCTCAGGGGTAAGCCTTTTATCGGTTATGAGTACCGTTCGCTTCCTTTTCACTTTCTCCATCACTATCCTACCCTGCTTATCCACATAAACTTCTAAGTAATCACCTATTCGGATGCCGAGCTTCTCCCGAACCTCCCTAGGGATAGTTACCTGAAAACTCCTAGTGACTTTAACTCTACTCATAGTAGAGATTAGTCTATACTTCTATTTAAATATCCCTACTAAAATGAAGACCAGATCTTTAAATCTTGTAGTTTCCGATGGCGGGAATCGTTTCAGTAGACATATTTAAATAAAAGTATTTTCTCTACTTGATTCATGAGAAAGGTTAAAGTTACGCGGAGCTATCAGATCACTATACCCGCTGATATAAGACGTGAACTTGGCATAGAAATAGGAGACGAGTTGGCGGTAAGGGTTGAGAAGGGGAAAATAATTTTTGAAAAGGTGGAGAGTGAGCTACCGTTTTTCAAACTCGGTAAAAAAATTGGGGAAGAGGAGATACAGAAGGCCATACTTAGAGGGTTATCTAGGGCTTTAAGTGAATAGCTATGAAAGTGGTTCTCGACACCAATTTCTTCATTTATAGAGCTATAAAGGATTCCGTACACCATGAGGCGGCAAAGGAACTGCTGGAGGAAGTTGAGATATGGGTTGTGCCAACTATAGTGGTACACGAGCTAGTCTGGGGGCTTGGAGAGCTACTTGGAAAGGAAAAAGCCTTGAGGTACATTAAAGCGCTGCTTTCTCACAGAAAGGTAGAGATAGCTGAATTATCAAAAGCCGACATCTTATGGACTGTCACGATGATAGAGGCCGAGGAGCTTTCCCTAGCAAGATATAACGATAAGTTGATTTTGTCGGTTGCTAAGAGAAAAGGACTTCCCCTAGCAAGTTTTGATAAACAACTATTAAAACAGGCGGTACGGCTAGGCATCTCCATAATACCTCCCTACAGTTATGAACATTAGCAATTCTTAAATTTCAGATCGATGTAGCCGGTACGCCGGAGATTTTACAACGAATTATAAGAACCGTTTTAACCGGATGATAAGTGGGTAAAAGAAGAGGTTTTATGAGTTTGATGTAGTTATTCTAGGATGCATATTGGGAGTTACATAGCTTTTATATTGGCTTTGACCAGTTGTTGCATACAGAGTGATATTATTGATGACTTGTTATGCAACATGAGAGGAGAACTATAAAATTACATTTCTTAGAAATCTTACCGACTATAAGAAAAGAAGTTACCTGGCTAGGGGTTAACGGTATCTAAAAATGAGGACTGGCTGTCTTAAGGTAATAGGGAGAATTCGGGTTTTCTGACCAAAAAGTAAAAAGTGCTTGGGGAGGTTAGATCATATATGTCTACTCGCATTGTTGAGGGTAAATGGGTAATATCTACGTTATTAATATTATATGCTATGACGTTTATGATGTCTATGGCTTTTCTCCTGTTTTTCAGTTTCCTGAGGTTTGCGGTTTTTTGGATTCCGCAGGCATTCAGCTTATCGAATTGGCAGTCATTTATATGGTTCTCTCTAGTTTTTTCTCTTGGCTTTTCACTTACCGCAGTCGCCGTATCGATCATGAGGACGAAGAGAAGGAAGACGGTCGACGATTACATAAGAGAAGCATTAAGCAAGAATGAGGAGGAATAATGTTTTAGATAAAAAATCTAGTTGTTAGGTAAACGAAGACTCTAGACAGCTATGTGTCTCCTCATGTTAGTGGATTTGTTTAGTACTCATAACAAATTCATCTTTGATTCTCGGTTTCTCTGAGACGTCAGCTGCGATATCGTAAGGTGCATTTTCAGGATGGTTTATGGTTTTAGACTTTTGCTTTCTGTTTTTGGCTTCCTTATGAGATTTTTATAGGTACGGTTTTTCGAACTTTAAAAAGAAAAATATTAAAATCAATGGAAAAGAAGGCTGATAGAGACACGCTGGTAAAACATAAAATATAAAAGTAGTTGAGGAAACTGAGCGGTGCCATGAAGTGGTCTGAGCTACCTAGGGATGCTAGGGCGTATATAGCTTATCACGCGTTAGCAGCCCCAGTTATATTTAGCTGGTATGTTGTCCCATATAGTCTGCTTGAGGCTGGGTACAGCGTGCTGGACGTGGGGATCATATACACGGCGGTTTCAATCCTCTCTCTTCCGCTCACGCTCGCTGTGGGACGCATATATACCTATGGCAACCTTAGGACAGGGTTGATGCTGATAGACGTCCTGGGGTCAGCAAGCCTCCTCCTCTTCGCCGCAGCAATATGGATGGATAACCCGTATCTAGTTGTCATCTCGCTTCTTGTTGACAAGCTTTCAGGGCCGCTTTACCCGCTGTACTCAGCGTATGAGCGCGCCGTATATCCCGAGGATCGGATGAAGGAGGCGCTGATATGGCATATGATCGTCCCGGAGGCAGCCTTAGCCGCGTCGCTGCCAGCTATGGGGTATGTGTTTAGCGCGTTTCTCGTTTCCGAGAACGATGTAGCGTTAGGGCTTGCCTGTCTAGGCGTCTATGAGCTGGGGCTTGTAGCCTATCAGTGGTTGGCGCTTAAACCGGTAAGGCTTGCTGGGACGGAGAAAGAGGAGCGCGGCGGTTTCCTGGAGGATTTCAGGAGGATAGGCTTAGCTCTGCGGGGGAGGCTTAAGCTGTATTTTCTAAGCAGCCTGCTTTATCTGGTCGCCTGGAGCCTCCTCCCCTCGTTTGTGGCCGTGAACCTTATAGTGGAGGAATATGGCGGAAACCTGCTGCACATCAGCCTTTTCGAGTCGGCGGTGTCGCTTGCCTCTATAGCCTCCATGAAGGTCTGTGAAGCTATCCCGGGGCACATGTCTTTCCAGGCTCTGATAGGCTCTGTGCTTACGGTTACGGTAGCCGTCTACCTTATCTCGCTTAGACCGGGCTTCATCTTTCTGGTTCTGCTGGCCTTCATCGTTAGAATGGGTGACGCGGCCTGGTTTCTGTTCAACAGAAACTGGTTTTTCAAGGTTATATCGAGGGATGAGGCTGCGCTGGTCTCTTCAGCCGTCTCAGCGGTGCGCAGCGGCGTCTCCCTGCTTCTCCCGGCGCTGACTGGCTTCCTGGCCTTAGTGAACACTGTCCTGCCGTACATAACGGGGTTCGTCCTTTTTATCTCAACCATACCCTTCTACTTAATAGCCTGGAGAAGCGGGGAGGGATATGACTTATAACAGTCTGGTCTGATAGATTTACGGTGTCTATACTATTTGTCCACCATTGCTCCAGGTTCCCGAGGCCAGTGGTTTTTCTTAATCTTCAAGCTACACGGTTGGCGGGCTGTTTACCCTGCAGTATGCCGTTTATCGTTTTGATGGTTGTCTCAAGTATTCTATGGACTGCCTCCCAGGTGTTGTACGCTATATGGGGGGTCAGTATCACGTTCGGGTACTTGGATAGCAGGTGGGCCTGCAGGGCTTTCCTGAGCTCCTCCGTACCGCGCGCACGGATCCCGTGTAGGACGTCGTCCTCCTCCTTGAGAGCCCATTCCCCCTCTATCACGTCCAGCGCTGCGCCGCCTATCCTGCCCTGGTCCAGGGCCTTTATCAGGGCTTCAGTATCCACTAGGGCCCCTCTGGCGGTGTTTATCAGGAGAGCCCTGGGCTTCATCCTGCTTATCGTCTGCTGGTTTATTATGTGGTGTGTCTGCGGAGTGTAGGGGATGTGAAGGGTTATTATGTCTGACTGGCTGAGGAGGGTGTCTAGGTCTACGTATTTTACGCCGTATTTCTGGGACAGGTCTTTCCTAGGGTAGAGGTCGTAGGCTAGTATTTTCATGCCCAGGGCGTGGGCAAGCCTGGCCACGTGCCCACCTATCCTGCCGGTACCTATTATCCCTAGAGTTTTACCGGCAAGCTCATTCCCCCTGAGCTCCTGAGGTGTGTAACGGGGTTTTGCTAGGGCGTTTTGGATCTGCCTGTACTTGCGGGCGAGCATGAGCATCAGCATTATAGTGAATTCAGCTACTGTCGACGTCCCGTAGGCTGGGTCGTTATATACGGCTACTCCACGTTCCCTGCATGCCTCTAAGTCTATGTGGTCGTAGCCTGTGGATCGGGTCACTATCGCTTTTAGCTTCGGCATATTGTCTAGGATCTCCCTGCCTATCTGGGAGTATATGAAAGTGCTCAGGATCTCGGCGTCCGCGGCCTTCCCTATGTTTTGAAGGTTTAAAGGCTCCGGTTTCAAGCGTCAAGCTGTGCTGCGGTAAGGCCTCCCTAATATAGGGTTCCTCCCATCCCTCCAGCTCGTAGAAGGCTATCTTAACCAAAAGTTTTTCACCCATTACTATTGTTCCTTTATTTATTTGTTTATATCGGCGTCATAAACATTATTTTTCATATTTAAAACCCGGTTCTATTTCTTCGACCCGTTGGGCGCTAGCCAGTTCTTCAAGCTAGGAAAGATTTTGCTAGACTTCATAGTAGAGCTCTTAAACTTTTAAGAACTAAATTAATGATTGGGCCTGGCTTATCTTGAAGGCAGATACGCGCAACAGATAGGACAGCTTACGTATACCTGTGGAGAAAACATGTTTCAAATTTCAAATACTTAAATCCTGGTAAACCCAGTTTATTACCGATGATAGCCAATGACCGGGGAAGTTAGGAAG
>CAYSTQ010000043.1:0-10042 GCA_964433855.1 uncultured Thermoproteales archaeon | reverse complement strand
GGGGTCGCCAGCTCCGCCTCAACAGGCCCTCCAACTAGGGGGAACCCTCCAGTCCTTAAGATCTCCAGAGTGGCTGGAGCGGGGCTTGGAACGACTCCATGGGAGAACTTTATTAGGCCGCCGCCTACAGCGACCGGCGTAGAGAATATCCTGGCTTCCAGGAGTCCCAGCTGCTCAAGGGCGGCGACGACGCCTACTATCTCGGCTGGCGTGTCCACTGAGCCAGCCTCATGAAGATGGATGTGGCCGCCTCCATGCATCCTAGCCTCGGCCTTAACCAGCGTTCTTATGGCTTTCGTGGCTATCCTCCTAGCCTTCTCTGACAGCCCGAGCTCCTCAGAGCTCCTGGAGACAACCCTGATTAAGGCCTCTCCTGATGCCTCCCCCTCCTCCTCCGCGACTATGTCGACCTTTTTGGCGCGGAACCCGTGGCGCACGACGTCTTTCACAACGACCTCAGCCTTTCTACATCCCGGCATATTTCTGGCGACTGTCTCGACCACTTCCGCTAGTCTCTTCTCCTTAAAGCCAAGGTCTACAAGGGCTGCTAGAAGCATGTCGCCAGCCACGCCAGCGGCCTGACAGTCTATAACAACTATCTTATCCATGTAGAGCACCTCCCCACTAAAAGGCTTAGTAAGGGTTATAATAAATATAGTTGCTAGTCTCCGGATTCCCCGAGCTATTCTTTATATTTTTAGGTGTTAAAGGATCTTCACGGTGAAAAACCTTGGCGGAGTTAGCCGTTAAAGACGGCGAAACCATAGTTTTCGCGGGCGACAGCATAACTGATTGCGGCAGGAGGGGCGAACATGCTCCTCTCGGCAACGGGTATGTCCACATGTTCAACTGTTTGATCCTGGCTAAATACCCCGAGAGGAAGATACGTGTGGTTAATGTCGGGATCGGGGGAAACACCGTTCTCGACCTGAGGAACCGGTGGGAGGACGATGTTTTAAGCCTTGAGCCCGACTGGGTCTCCGTGCTCATAGGCATAAACGACCTTCACCGCATGCTCGCCGGGCAGCCCGGGTATGATCCTGAGAACTACTACAGGAACTACCGGGAAATACTTGGGATGACCAAGGAGAGGCTTGGCGCCAGGATACTGCTGCTCTCTCCCTTCTACATAAGCAGGTCCACGACGCCGAATACCCACAGGCGTAGGGTTTTAGAAACCATACCTAAATATGTCGAGAAGGTGGAGGCGCTGAGCAGGGAGTTCTCCACCCGTTACGTAAACCTTCACGACGTCTTCCAGTCGCTTATCGGAAAGCGGGAGCCTACGGCGTACGCCCCGGAGCCTGTCCATCCTAACTATGCGGGCCACACGGTGATAGCTCTCCAGGTCCTAAAGGCATTGGAGGGAAAGGAATAGATTCCTCTAGGCCTAACGAAAACCGTAAATCGATTGGCTACTGATTTTTCTGGGAACTATTTATCTATATGTTTAGACGGTGAGGAAGTTGTCTTTCGATGACCAGCATACCGTGCATGAAGACAACTGTTTAATACTGGCCGCCCAGATAACTAGTGGGGATGTGATGTTCGACTGGGACGAGTACGAGAGATGGATGGATCAAGCCAGGTACACTCTAGCCTCCATCAAGGCCGACCTGGATTTCGGAAGCTATAGCTGGGCCTGCTTTAAAGCCCATCAAGCCGCGGAATACGCCTTGAAGGCCTTTCTAAGGGGGGCTGGGAAAACGGCTTTCGGGTATGACCTTAGGGAGCTGGCTATAGCGGCCGCCGAATACTGCGGCTTCCTGGAGGAGGTGTTGGAGGACGCGCTTTTTCTCAGCAAGTTCTATATTCCGCCGCGGTATCCGGACTCCTTCCCGGGAGGCTCACCCTACCAGTTCTACACGAGGAGGGATGCTGAAAGCGCTTTTAAGGCTGCTGAGAGAATCATAGACTGGGTAGATAGGTGTGCGGAACGGCTTAAGGAGGCTGCTGGAGGAAAGGAAGAAGAGAAGAAGGCAGGTTGTGGAGGAGGCTAGACGGGCCCTCGGAGTTCTTAGACGAGAACTGGGAAAGGTGACCTTCCTACTGTATGGAAGCTTCTCAAGGGGGGACTTTAATGTCTGGAGCGATATTGATGTCTTAGTAGTGTCAAAAAGGTTTGAGGTGTTAAGGCCTTTAGACAGGCTGTCTCTTGCCCAGAGGCTTCTCCCTCCGGGGTTTGAGCCGAGGTGTTTGACGCCGCAAGAAGCGATCCACGCGTTTAAAAAACCCTGGTGGAGAAAGGTGTTAAGGGAGGCAGTTATTCTCGCAGACGACTACGGGCTTCTCACAAGTTAACCCATATAGTGCGTCGCTTGGCTTCCTATAAGGAGACAGAGCCCTCATTCCAGTTTTCAACGCCGTGTCCAGGTTAGCTGTTTAAGCAGGTGAAATTACGCCAGCCAATACGTATAGGAACAGGCGGCGCGCCGAGAAGATCATCAAGGAGCTAGGAGTAAGGCTTTAGAGCTATTAATGATCCTATAGGTCAAGCTGTACTATCTTTAGCCTAGTTAAGCTTATCCCGTATCCCTCCATCCGCCAGGCCGATATCCGAGGTGGCCTACCGGGAACATACGCGGCGACCAGCCATATCTCCCCGGGGCACTCAAGCATCCTCTCCATGTCGCTCATAGATAGGATAGGCTCCTCCCTGGAATGGCTATGGAAAAGCCCTATATACTCCAGCCCGAGCCTGTTAAGCCGCAGTATCTTATCCATCCACTCTCCCACGTTGAACCAGAATCTGGAGGAGGATGATAAAATGTTTCTAAGTTTCTCCACCACTATAACGTTAGCTGTCTCCCCCTCTATTCTACCGGCAAGGACGCCGCAGGCCTCGGCCGGATAGGCCTCCTTAACCAGCTCTACCAGCCTGACGTAGGCGTTCCGGCTAAGCCTGAGAAAACGTATTTTTCCCCTCAACGACGACCACTAATATGAGTTGCGACGGCGTTTGTTAAACGCTTTACGATCATAGAATATCCAATGTGAAAAATGGTTGGAGCTTCCCGGAGGCGGTTAAGCCTTACCTGGTCTACGGCGTTTAAACAGCAGAACGGCTAGTATTGCTACTAAGGCAGCAGCGCCGGTTACCCCCGTTACCATGTTTACGGGAAAGCCGCTTTCTTTCGGTTTGCTGCCCGGCTTCGGAGGCCCATAGTAAACTATGTCCTTATCGCTAAGCAGGCATTCTCCATCGGCATACCAATAGGCTGAGGGGTCGGCGAGACTTGAGACGCCAGCGCCCAGCACCTCTACTATGAGTGGCACCTCTGTCACAACTTCGTAACTGCCCCTGGGATAGATTATGGGCTGGCCTTCATAAACTGGCTGCGTCTCACCGTTAACCTGTGCCGAGCCTGTTCCAAGCGGTATTAGAACCATCGCCGTGGGCGCGTAGACCCGGATGTTGTCCCTAGGGGCCAGCCCCGCTATCGCAACCCCGCTGAGGTCGCCCGCCGTGTTTCCTCTCGCTCCCTCTCCCACAAGTACCGTAATGTCACCAGTGGATTCAACCCAGTAGAATACATCCTTCTCAAACCTGTGCTCCCAGAGCTTCATGTCGGCGACCTCATCCTCGGTGAACCTGTGCTCAGCCACCTGACCGGGCGACGTGGCTATATGCGCCTTAACCAGGCAGGGCTGATAAGCTATAGCCGCTAAAACCCCCTGGCTACGGTGCTGAGCGCCAAACAGGTTTCTACCCCTAAACCTTCCCGTGGCGTCGACCATGAACATCATGCCGCCCTCCTGATGCTGCCCCACCGCTATTCTCCCGGTGGAGACTATCCTGACTACCTCGGTTGACAAGCTCACGGGCTTTGTCTCGTTCTGCCACAGTTTAAAACTCGTTATCTTCTTCCCATCGCCGCTGTAGAGGGTCACTTCAGAGTCCTCGAAAGCATGCACGGCTACGTCGCCTGGTGAAAACGGAAGAACGAACTCCCTGCCTACGTAACCCCCCTCCACCGAGGTGTAAAGTGTGGTAAGCCACGAATTCTCGGAGGTAAGATAGATTATGGCAAGTATCCTGCTGGACGATACAAGCTTGTAACAGCCCTTTTCAACGTTGAACTCCAGCCTTCCATATCTACTAACCGAAGTCTCGTTGATCAGCATATACTCAGCGTTGAGCTTGTAAAGCTTTAGGGATGCCTGGCTAACGCCAAACACCACTAGCCTGCCCCCGCTGGTCGGCATATAGAAATAATACGTGTAGACGTTGCTTGGGGTCTCCATGGAGAATAGAGGGACGAGGAGGGCTGTTAAAATGACGACTAAAACCGTTAAAGCCCGCATAATTCCCCCTTAACGTTAAATAAAGCCTGATCTTTAAATCATTTTTCCGATAACCATAGTAAAAGCGAAGCTGTATCTAATGTGGATCTCTAAACACCGTAACCAGGGCAAACCGTTGAAACCGCAAGGTATCCGGGGGCTCGTTAAGGCTTGCGCGGCTTCATCCTCTTCGCGAGGAGTTCCATCAGCTTCTCCTCCTCCAGGGCGTGTCTCTCCTCAGGCGTAAGCTTCTCCGGAAGCCAGTCCGGCCTATCCCTATCCTTAAAGAACGATCTTATGGCTCTCCTCAGGGCTCCAACCGCCAGCACGCCGCAGTGGAACTTTACCGCTGGCAGGCCGCCCAGCTCATCCGACACCTGTTTCCAGGACACCTGCCAGGCTTCACGGAGCGTCTTCCCCTTTATCATCTCCGTCATTATGCTTGCGGCGGCTATGTTCGCCGCGCAGCCATAGCTCTCAAACTTGGCGTCCAGAACCCTCCGCGTCTTCTCGTCCACTTTAAGGTACACCGCTATCATGTCGCCACAAGCCAGGCTGCCAGCCACAGCTGAAGCATTCGCATCCTCGATCCTGCCCATGTTCCGCGGGTTCCGGAAGAGCTCAAGCACCTTGGGGCTATAGGGTAGAGGTATCCTGCTTGACAAACCTATTCACCCGAAACCTCCACGTATATTTCGTATACCCCCTCTTTAACGTTTACCATTAACACCCTATGCCCAAGGGCTTCAGCCCATTCCTTCACGTCGTCTGGAGCCTCCGGGTCGGTTGCTAGGAGGAGCACGACATCGCCCGGCTCAGCCCTTCTCACAGCCTGGACTAGTGCTATCAGCGGCCCTGGGCATGATCTGTTCCTAGCGTCCACTAATATGTCGTAGCGCATGGTTGCCGTAAACGCCCTAGGCATTGTATACCCCCTTTATAACCACGTTATACCAGGCTTAAAAACATGCCGTGCGGGAAACAGCGAGTACAGCCCTCTTCTGGTAAACAAAACGTACCTACGTTGCCAGACGAAGATGTAGGCCAGAAGATATATTGGAGAACAGGAAAGAAGGGAAACATGAGGCTAAAAGTTGGCATAGTCGGTTTAAGGCGTGGGCTCACGTACTTAAGAGTCTTCTCCTCGATCCCAGGGGCGGAGGTTGCCGCCGTCTGTGACACAGCACCGGGGCTTGCAAGGCAGGTCGCCAAGCAGTACGGGGTGCCCAGATGGTTTGAGGACTACGGTGAAATGCTTGACAGCGGCATAGACATAACGGTTATATGCACGCCCGCCCCTCTCCACGCCAGGCAGTCTATCGAGGCGATGAAGCGCGGCGTACACGTGCTAAGCGAGGTTCCGGCCGCCTACACCCTAGAGGAATGTGAAAGCCTCGTCAGGACAGCGGAGGAGACAGGGGTTAAATACATGATGGCTGAAAACTACGTCTTCTTCCCGTTCATAGAGTCATGGAAGAGGATAGTTGATAGAGGGCTGCTTGGGAGAATAATCTACGCCGAGGGAGAGTACGTCCATGACTGCAGGAGCCTGATGAGGACTGCGGACGGCAGGCTGACCTGGAGGGCTTCTCTCCCCCCGATAAAGTACTGCACGCATACCCTAGGCCCCCTGCTGCACATAATGAGGGACAGATGCGTCGTCGCGGTCGGCATGCACACCGGCTGCAACGTTGCCCCGGACCTAGGAGCGATAGACATGGAGGTCGGCATATTCAGGACGGAGAATGGCGCCGTCATAAAGCTGCTGAACGGCTTCTCGATAGCCAGAGAGCCCATGCTCATATGGTTCACCATATACGGGACTCGGGGCGTCCTGGAGGGGAAGCGATGTGGATGGGATGACTTCAAGGCGTATTTCGAGGACTTCCCCCATCTGGAGGACATGATCAGAATGAGGTACTCGCCACGACACAGAGGGCTCTCTCAGCTACCTGGAGGACACGGGTCTTCAGAGCAGGTTCTGGCGATGGGCTTCGTCAAGGCGGTGCTGGAGGACAGCAGGCCGCCGATAGACGTGTACGACTCCGTAAACTATACGGCGCCCGGCATATGCGCCCATATCTCCGCTGAAAACGGGGGGAAGCCCGTGGAAATCCCGGTTTACAAGCCTGACTAACGGCGGAGATCCATAGTTACAGCCTTCGAGATTCAAAACGCTTTTCCAGCTTTAAAGAGATCAAAGCTGTTTTTTCGGTGTGCATCTGGCCCTTTAGGCTGCTACCAGTGGTCTACAGGCCATATATAGGCTTCCCTGTAGGGGAAGAGGGAGTCCATAGCTTTAGTAAGCCTCCGGAGGGATATGGCTGAGTTCACAAAGGCCTTGCCTGCTAGGAGGACGTCCGAGAACCTGGCGAAGCCGTGCACCATCCGGGTGAAGCCATCCCTGTCTAAACGGATCTCCGCATCCACCTTGTCGCAGCCGAGCTCCACCTCGAAACCATCTATCCTAAGCTCAACACCGCCATACTCGCTCAGGATCCTAACACCAATCCTCTCGTGAAGCCCCCGCTCCTCAAGCCTTCTCGAAAACTCCCTGAGAAGACCCTTGAAGAGAGCCGCCGGGCTCGGGACAGCAACCATGTATATGCCCCCGCTCCGCAGAACCAGCTCCGGTATAATGCGGCCATAGCTCCTAGGGGCTGAAACCCTGACGGCCTTAGCGCCGTCCTCAACCAGCCTCCTGAAAACCTCAACGTACAGGTCCCTTAGAAACCTCCTCTCACCCATCGCCTCAAGCACTGCCGCCTCCCCGTTCTCACCGGGCCTAGCGGCGAGCACGTATCCCACAGGCCTACCCCGCCACAGGGCTTTCAAACGGATAAACCTCTCCGCATCCCGGTAGAAGAAGGTCTGGCCGTAAACCTTATCCCCCAGTATCTTCGCGAGCCAGTACTCCCTGGGCCTCCACGCCGAGCCGTATGGAGAATGCTTCTCGTAGAGGCTGGCCAGCTCGTCGACATCCGTTCTTGAAACCTCCTCGAACTCCAGCACTCCAGCGCTCTCCACGGGTAGCTGGAAAGCCTCAGCGGCGAAACCATATGTGAACTCGGTGTCAGCAAACCCCTTCCTCCAATACACCCTGTGCGGCGTCCCCGGATACCCCGTGAAAAGGGCTGAGAGCCCTACCCCCCTAGACCTGCAGTACTCCAGGGCCATCCCGACGAGGCTCGACGCAACCCCCCTACCCCTGTACTCAGGGATCGTAGTGACGTTGGCTATGCCGCCCACCTCTAGACAGGCCTCCCCAAACCTCAGCCTCCTCATAACGATGTGTAAATGCCCCACTATCCTGCCCCTGTCCTCGGCCACGAGCGCGAGGCTTCTCCTGAAGGCGTAGTCCTCCTCGTAGCCAAGCCACTTCTCAGGTGTTAGCCCCCAGCTCCTGAAGCTTCCAAAGCTAGCATTTATAGCCTCAACTATACCCGTCTCATCACCCTCGCGGTAAAACCTGTACTCCATGAAGTCTAGATAACGCCACCACAAATATTAGCTTTGGCCAGCCGGACAATGAGTGGTTCCAGCGGCCACATCGCCTCTACCAAACCCTTTTAAGCCTAGAAGCGGCGTAAAATAGTAGGTACACGTGTTCTCAGGCGGTGAAAATGAACATATACAAGTACCTCTGTAGGGAGGCCCGCAGAATAACGTCCTCATCCCTAGCCGACTTGAAGAACCCTGGTTACTGGAGGGAGAGCCTAAAGGAGAGAAGGAGCAGGTTCACGTACATGCTCGGCATCGACAGCAGGCTGGCCGAGCAGCGGGAGCCTCCGAAAACCAGGTATGTAGGCTCCCTGGAGCGCGACGGGTACACGATACGTAAGCTGTACTTCGAGAGCCTGCCGGGGCTCTACGTGACCGGAAACCTCTACCTCCCCCGGGAGAAGGGGCGTAAACCAGCAGTCCTATACCTGTGCGGCCATGCCCAGAACCAGAAGCATCACTACCAGGCCCACGCCCACAAACTCGCCCAAATGGGGTTCGTAACCCTGGTCATAGAGACCATACAGCTGGGCGAGATACCCGGCTACCACCACGGCACCTATAGATACGGGCTTTTCAACTGGTACAGCCTAGGCTACACACCCGCCGGCGTCGAGGTATGGAACGCGGTCAGGGCAATAGACCTCCTACAGTCGCTGCCAGACGTAGACCCCGGCAGGATAGGCGTCACCGGGATCTCGGGGGGCGGAGCCATGACCTGGTTCACAGCGGCGATCGACGACAGGGTTAAGGCCGCAGCGCCCGTCTGCGGCACCGCCACCATAGAGTCGCATATCTGCAGGCATACCCTTGAAGGCCACTGCGACTGCATGTTCTGGATAAACGTGTACAGATGGGATCTGGCCGACATAGGCGCGCTCATAGCCCCAAGGCCGCTCCTCATAGCGTCCGCCCAGCGGGACTGGATATTCGACATAGAGTCAGTGAGACACATATACGGAAGGCTGAAGAAGCTCTACTCCCTGCTCGGCGCCCCCGGCAACGTGGCGCTCGTCGAGACGCCGGGAGGCCACTCCTACCACGAGAAGTCCAGGAAAGCGATCTTCAAGTGGTTCCTCAAACACCTAAAGGGTGTCGAGGCCACATGGGACGTAGGAGACATCGACGAGAGGCCTGAGTCGCTGGTGCCGCTCGAGGATCTAAGCGTCTTCAGAGGCTCCATACCCCCTGACGAGAAGGTGACCTGTGTCCACGACTGGTTCATGGAGCCAGCTAAACCACCCAGGATAGAGAACAGAGAGGAGCTGGAAAGCTATAGGAGAAGGCTCATCGAAACGTTGACAAAGGACACGTTCGCCTCCTTCCCGAGGAACCCGCCCAGCCTCGACGTGAAGATAGAGCTGACGCAGGAAGCCGGTGAAAGGCTAGGCTACCTGATAACGTACACGTCGGAGGAGGGGTGGAGGCTCCGCATACATGTTTCCAGGCCTAAGGACGTCGGAGGCAGGCTCCCCATCCTAGCGTATATAGCTAGGAACGCCAGAAACCTCTACTTCGGGGATGAGCTGCTCAAGGGCCTCCCAGGGAACTGGGCCAGCGCAGTAGTTGAGGTGAGAGGGGTCGGAGAGACCTCATGGGGCCAAGACCTCCAGTGGTTTATCAGGCGGGCCGCTATGCTGACAGGGCGTACCATAGCGAGCATGAGGATTTACGACGCGTTAAGGGCTCTCGAAGCCCTGTCAACCCTGGAGTGGGTTGACCGTGAAAGAATGGCTGTGATGGGCAGCGGCGAAATGGCCGTAGTGGCGCTCTACGCCGCCCTACTCAGAGGAGACCTGTCCGCCGTCATCCTCCACGATCCCCCGCCAACCCATAACATGCCCTCCAACCCCGACGGCTCAGGCCCCGCAATAGAGCTTTTAAACATACTGCGGCACACGGACCTGCCCTATGCCGCAGGCCTACTGTGGCCAGCCGAGCTCGTATTCCTAGGCCCCAGGCCGCCCTCCTACGCCTGGGCTGAAGAGCTGTACGTCAGGCTCGGAGCCCCCGGAGCAGTTAAACGCCTGAAAAACCTCTCGCAGTGGCGTCTCACCGGAGGATAAGAGGGGCCGGCTTAAAGGACCGTAACTTTAAATATAAATAGATAAGTAATTATTAAAATAACTTCTTGTTCTTGAACATATATTAAAATCTATGCCATAAATGTCATGAAAAACATTTGCAGCAACTGATCTGCAGCCACCTCCACATAACTTTCCTAAAAGAGGGCAAGAATTGCATGGTTCATTTAATT
>CAYSTQ010000042.1:0-10429 GCA_964433855.1 uncultured Thermoproteales archaeon | reverse complement strand
CTAGCCTATATTTTATCGATAAGAAAGAGGAAGCCAGCCTAGTTAAGCGGCGGAGAGCGGGTTACAGTCTCATTTATTATAGCCAGCGGGTACTCAGGTTTAAGGAAATGCTTTTTACGTGACCGTAAGGTTTTCCGTCTCTGAAGTTCAAGATGGAGAGTTCAAAGCGTTTCTCCTTTAATCATGGAAAACCTTCTAGCTCTGTCTTACCTTCCTTAACTAGGCTGGATTCTAGATAGTTTATCTAAATCATTTATGTAAAGCATGCATGGGCTTACTCTTTCAGCTTAGATTTTAATTATAGTTCCAGCCTTTACTTCTAGGAACTTATCAGGGTAGCGTGTCAAAACATATTTCTTAGCTTCTGCTCCACTGCAGTGTGAAGGCCCTATATAACCAGATATTTTCGCTAGGTTGTCGAGAGCTTTAACCGGCGGAGCATGAAAACCTCCTAAAACCATGTATGCTGGTCGGCCAATCTCTTTTACGGCTTTACTCACGATTTTAACTATTCCGGGATGAGAGCATCCGACAAGAATCACTAGACCCCTATCTTCAACCTGAATAGCGAAAGCTATTTCGTAAAAGCTTAGCCACGCGTGAAGCGGCCCAACTATATAGGCATTGTCTGCTATTTGCGTGGTTTTTCTGATAACTATAGGGTTCAGGAATGAATCGATATCCCTTGCCGGGCCAGGAGGCACGTATACTGTTAAACCTGGCTTTAACGCACTTATGTATTTAAAACCCCCTAGGTGATCATAGTGATAATGGCTAAGTACTGCGAAGTCTATACTGTGAAGATCTATCCCAAGCTTTTTCGCGTTGTGGCGCAGTATCGACGGACTACTACCAGCGTCAAATAAAGCACGCCATGAAGTGGATTCAACATATATACTTAGTCCCCAGTCGCTTAAAAGCCCGCTGTTAGATTCATTGTCGACGATTACAGCTATCCTTGTTTTGTATCTCCTGCTGTTTTTCATCTCTGGTACACCCTGGGGAAACAGGTAGCGGTGGCAGGCCAAAATAGAAATAACTTGGGTTGGTGGTCTAGTGGAGGCTGTTGGTGAGCTAAAAGTTTTCTTATAGGCGGGATTATCATTTGATCACCTTTTATATGCGATAGCACGAAAAATATATAAATTTTACTATGGGTTTAAAATATATAATAGTAAAGTTATATTAAAGAACTATAGTATAATTCCGATCCATTATATCATTGTCGAGTGAAGGCCTCATCAAGAATATTTTTAACAGAAGCTGGAAACCCCCACTCCGACACCGAAGGTTCAGATATGAGAAACGGGGAATTTAACACAGTTTTTGAGTAAATGCTTAAATTTAGTACCAGGGAAACGTGTATGGTGAAGGCCGTTGAGGAAAGCCGACATCGTGGTAGTGGGTGGAGGAGCAGCTGGCTTCACCGCTGCACTGCTTTCTAAAAACATGTATCCAGACATGGAGGTAATCATCATACGCAAAGAGGAAAAAGCCCTGATACCTTGCGGCATACCCTACATATTCTCTTCCCTCGAAGGAAACGTGGACCGTGATATTTTACCCGACTCCCCCCTGCTTAAAAACGGGGTTGAGATCCTGGTGGACAACGTCGATGACGTGGATCGGGCTAACAAGATAGTTAAAACGTCCAGCGGCGAAGAAGTTAAATATAAAAAACTAATCTTGGCAACCGGCTCGCTACCCTTCAAGATAAACCTGCCGGGCTCAAATCTAGAGAACGTATTCTACGTCTATAAGAACTATGATTATTTGAAAAGGCTTGTGGAAGCCATCAAAGACTCTGATAACATCGTGATAATAGGCGGCGGCTTTATAGGGTGTGAGTTCGCCGACGACATATCAAAGCTCGGCAAAAACGTGGCTATAGTAGAGCTAATGCCGCACTGCCTGTCGCTTAACTTTGACGAGGAGTTCTGCGTGATAGGAGAGGAGGAGCTGCGTAAAAGAGGAGTGAAGATATTCTCCGGCGTTAAGGCCACCGAGATTCTCGGTAATGGTAAGGCTAAGGCTGTAAAGCTGTCGACAGGCCAGGAGCTACCAGCTGACACAGTCATAATAGCTGTAGGTGCAAGGCCTAACGTTGAGCTAGCTAAAAAGATAGGGCTTAGAATAGGGGAAACCGGAGCTATAGCGGTCGACGGCTACATGAGGACTTCAGACCCTGACATATTCGCGGTAGGGGACTGCTGCGAGAAAATAGACTTTTTCACGCAGCGGCCAGCCAAGGTGATGCTCGCCTCTGTAGCTGCAGCGGAGGCTAGAATAGCTGTGGCGAACCTGTTTAATCTAAGCGTGATCAGACAGACAATACCTATCTTCTCAACTAAAATAGGTGATGTCGCCATCGGAATAGCTGGAATAGGGGAGAACAGGGCGAGAAGCCTAGGCTTTGAAGTCGTAACCGGATACGCTGAAACCGTGGATAAACACCCGGGTAGCCTGCCTAGCGCCAAGAAAATAAAGTTGAAACTAGTGGTTGGAAGAAAGTGTCAGACTATACTTGGCTGTGAGATAGCCGGGGGGCCCAGCACCGGCGAGCTGGCTAACCTGGCTAGCATATTAATAGCTAAGCGTATACCTCTATGCGAGCTCTTCACGATGCCCGTGGGAACCCATCCGTTGCTTACACCTTCCCCGGTAACATATCCACTGTCCCTGGCGGCTATGAACGCTTATAAGAAACTAATCAGCTAGCCGAAGAAAACACGTATTTTTCTCGTTAAACGCTCGAAAGGTTTATATATTTAGTGCATATGCACATAATTGGTCGACATGTACCCGGTTCCAGGCAAACACTCTGAATGTATACATTTCAAAAACGGGTTCTGCAGCTTTTACGGAATCAAAGTAGACCCTAACTCCCCAGCATGCCCGAACTTCACGCCAAGAAACGTACAGGGCCAGCCAACATCCTACCAGGCCCAAAACACGCAGTTACCAGCGCAGCAAATAGGCTTTTACCCTCCTCCGTACCTATGGCAAACCTCTCCTCCGTGGCTCCTACCCCCCATGATATGGGGCCCTGTCTACATTCCCCGGCCTCCATACCCCTACTACGCGTTTCCCTTTATCCCGTCAATACCCTATCCATACCAGCCCTATCCACTCTGGCCACCCTATTACCCTCTTATCCCTATGTATTAAACAGGCACTCCGTAACACGGTACTTCCAGGAACTGCTCTATCCATAGCCTCTAGTCTACAGTAAACGGGCCTCTAAGGATTCCTACTCGAGTATTTTCAGTGCTTTTTCAATGGCGAACTTTATTCTTTCAACACAGGCGTAGTCATGTACCTTCGCGAAATATTCCTTTAATCCGTCCTTGGTCTTAAGGTTTAAACCGGTCAGCTGCCTGCAGTCCACGTAGCTGAATCTTTTCTTAAACTCGGCCACGTATTTGTCGACCATGTTCCACGTGGGCGTAGGGTCTTCCTCCGGAGAGCTTCTCCCATACTTAATGCCTATCAGGATAGCTACGCTGGAGACCGAGCCGCATAGCAATCCGTTTAATGAAACCCCCGCGCCTATCCCCGTGCCGATCCTGGGGATAAGCCTAGGATCAACGTCGACATACTCTTTTAACGTTAACAGGACGGTTTCGCAGCAGTTATAGGGCCGTCCAACTGGAAAGTTATTTGGCTTGTCACAGAAGTATTTCACGGCTTTCTCCTGTAACCTCCTTAGCTGTTCCCTTCTAGAGGCCTTTCCTCCTTTTAAGGCTGACGTGGATTTTTCTTTCCGGCTTTAAGCTTGGCCTTTAGCTCGGGCAGTGTGAGACGGTCAACCATCCAGTTCTCAGGCGGGACTTCATGTATTATTAACCATGTATAGTGCTGAGGCTGTTTAGCCTCTTTAACTATCAGGTCGGTGATCTTTCTCGACAGCTCTGCCTTTTGCTCGGCTGTAAGGGCTCCTTTCCCGAAAAACATCATTATTAACGGCAAAAATATCACCCACTCCTATAAGGAGACTCCCCTGACGATGCGATATAAGGCTTTTTGATTTTCTTTTTAAGTAAAAAAGATTATTTAAATAGTGCAAAGATTTATTGTTATTTAGAAAAAATAAGGCCTCTTTTATATTTAAAAACAGCTAACTAGAAATTGGTTTATAATCAAGGATTAATATCTTCCCATCGTGAAGCATTTAAGGTGATAGTCAGGCCAGCTCGTAGCATCCAGCTCTGATGCCCGCGTTCCTAAATTATAGAAACTATCTACCCCCTGGTTAAACGCTGAAGACGGCGAGACCGTTGAAAATAAGCTTTAGAGGATGGGAGTACTGTAAAGAAATATATCCGACGATGGCTTTTAAAGCGTGGAGGGGCTGAGGCTTTGTACGCGGTTGAGGCCGCTAATCTAGTTAAGGTTTACGAAGGCAGGGTTAGAGCCCTGGACGGCATAAGCTTCCGGGTCGAGCCAGGCGAGATCTTCGGCTTAATAGGGCCTAACGGTGCCGGGAAGACGACGACGCTTAGGATAGTGGCCACGCTGCTCAGACCGACTGAGGGTGCAGCCAGGGTTTTCGGTTATGACGTCGTTAACGAGGCGGATAAGGTCAGGAGGATAATATCCTACCTGCCTGAGGAGGCCGGCGCTTACAGGAATCTTTCAGGTTTAGAGTATCTTAGGTTTGTCGCCGGCTTTTATTCGGAGGACAAGGATGCCGTAGAGGAGATGGTTTCTAGAGCTGTAGAAATATCAGGGCTTAGCGATAAGATCCACGAGAGAGTTAAAGGGTACAGTAAGGGAATGAAGCGGAGACTCCTGGTGGCTAGGACGCTCATGGTTCTACCCAGGCTGGCGATAATGGATGAGCCGACGTCAGGGCTAGACGTCGTCCACGCGATTCATGTCAGGGAGATCATTAAGGATTATGTTGGGAAATACGGTGTGACCGTCCTTCTTTCAAGCCATAATATGCTTGAGGTTGAGTATCTATGCGACAGGGTAGCCATTATAAATAAAGGAAGAACAGTTTGTGAGGGTACTCCTGACGGCTTGAAAAAGGAGTTCGAGGCTGAGAACCTTGAGGAGGTCTTCATGAAAGCAACAGGGGCTAAAGTAGGTGAGGAGGCCTATGTTTAGGGGTCTTAGGCTCATCGTGGTTAAGGAGCTTAAAGAACTGCTGAGGGACCCGAAGATAGTGATAGGGATGATAATAGTCCCCCTGGTCATAATGCCCGTCATGGGGATGGCTGTCTCGTTCTCGGTTAGGAGCGCCACGGAGTCAGCTGCTAGGGCTAGGATAGCTGTTGTCGACCTTGACGGCGGTGCCGTGGCTAAAAGCCTTAAAACATATCTCTCGAACGGTTTTAAGCTAGTGTATTTAGCTACTGGAGAGGGGCTAGACCCGGTTGAGGCAGCAAGAAGGGCCAACGCGAGCTGCCTGCTGGTTATCCCAAAGGGGTTCTCGGAGAACGTGACTAGAAACCTTAAGGCTAGCCTAGCAGTGTACTCGGTAATCAGAACCATGAGCATGGCTGAGGGCAGCGCCGTCAACGCTTTGAAAGCCGCCCTACAGGGGTTCAGCCGAGTTTTAGCATATAACAAGGTTAAGGGGTTAATGGGCGGTGAGGGGGATCCGTCAGCCGTCCTCGACCCTATAGCTCTAAGCGAGAAAACCATATTTAGGGATAGAGTGCTGGATGTCCCCTCGTCAGCTCTTGTCGGGCTAGTGATGTCTAATTCCATGTCGATGCCCATGACGGCGATGCTGCTGGTAGTTTTCGCTATGCAGATAGCGGCCACCTCCGTGGCCTCCGAGAAAGAGTCTAAAACGCTTGAAATGCTGCTTACGCTCCCAGTGAGCAGGTTGACGATATTGATAGGTAAGCTGACCGGGTCAATAGTAGCGGTCGCCTTTGGAGCCGCCTCCTTCCTGCTGGGCTTTAACTACTATATGAACTCGGTGATGTCGGCGATTAAAGGCGAGATAGCTGGCGCGCTCCCGGAGATATCCTCTCTGTTCTCGATAACGCCGTACGGTTACGTTCTGATGGGGCTAGCCATACTGGTGGCCATGCTGTCGGCGCTAGCGCTCGCCGCCACCCTAGCGGTGACAGCCGAGGACGTGAGAAGCGCCCAGGCCCTGATAGGGTATCTCTACATGGTGGTCTTCCTGCCTGCTCTGATACTCATGTTCACCGATATATCGGCGCTCCCCCTGCCGGTGCAGGTTGTGCTTCTCGCCGTACCCTACACGCACCTGATGGTCGCTCTTAAATCGATAATGATCCAGAATTATTCGATGGCTGTCTTCAACATAGTATATATGACGGCTTTCACGGTGGTCATGCTGTACTTAGCCGCCAAGATATATTCGACCGAGAAGGTTTTAACCCTTAGATTCAGGATTAAGCGGAAGAGGCAGTGATGTACCTATTCAAAGCCTCTTCAACGTGAACCCTCTTGTGCACGATCTCTACCAGGGCTCTAGCCATACCTTCCGGGCTTCTAGACTGGAATATGTTCCTGCCTATAGCCACCCCTTTAGCGCCGGCTTTAACGGCGTCCTCAACCATTTTAAGGAGCTCGGCTTCACCGCGCCTGGGTCCTCCCAGCACAACTATAGGTATGGGCACGGAGGCGACAACGTCAGTGTATCCCTCAAGATTACCGCTGTAGTAGGTCTTAACGACGTCGGCGCCATACTCTGCAGCTATACGGGCGCAGTACGCTATGCTTTCATCGGAGTAGGGATGCTTGATTAAAGGAGGCGACGGTATGGCTTCCGCGAGGAGGGGTATTCCGAGATTGTAACATTCTTCCGAAACACGGCCTAGCTTCTCTAGGAGAGCAGCTTCATTCCGGCTCCCCATGTATATCATGACCGAGACCGCGTCAGCGCCCATTCTAGAGGCGAGGCTGACCGAGGCTATAAGCCTGTCATCCGTGTAATCCGGCCCGTGAATAGTTCCGGTACCATCTATTCTGGCTATAAGAGCTACCCTGCCGGCCACCACGTCGGCTATATGCGGTATCATCCCGGTGGTGACCATGACGGCGTCAACCCCGGCGCTGACCACGGTTTCAACGGTTCTCCGCAGGTTCTCTATCCCTTTTAAAGGGCCGTGTCGACGGCCATGGTCAAGGGCGGCTATAACAGTCCTGCCTGTTTCACGCCTGAATATCCTGCCCAGCCTCACCGTTTTGCCGGACGCAACCATTTTTAACACCAATGGGTTCATTAGCCAGCCCATACTTTATATGTTACCGCCGCCTCCTACCGTAGACGGTAGCCTAGGCCTACCGGGGATCCCAACAGTCTTAATTTTCTCTATTGAAATATTATGGAAGGAGAAAAGCATGAGTCGGCGACGAATAACGGTGTTCGCGGTAGAGGGGGGTGGGACTAGAAGCAGAGCGGTAGTCTTTGACACGTCTAATGGCCTAATAGCCTCTATGAGGGGCGGAGCTTTAAACCCTAGCGTGGTAGGTCTTAAGGGCTCCCTTGAGACGTTAGAAATGTTTACAGGGTGGGTTCTCAACACGGTTTCTCGAGTCGACACCGCATGCCTAGCGTCAGCAGGTGTGCAGAGCCTTCCGGCCAGCGATAAAAACGCTCTTAAAAGAGTTCTAGAAAGAGCGTCAAAGAAAGCGTTGGTGATAAGCGACATCGACGCCCTCCTTAAGCTCGTCAGAGATGGTATAGTTGTGGTGTTAGGCACTGGATCTGTTGCTGCAGCAAATAGATGCGGGAAGATGATCAGGTCGGGTGGCTGGGGCTACGTGGTTAACGATGAGTGCGGGGCCTACCATCTGGCCCGTAAAGGGTTAACTACGGCTTTCAAGGCTTTAGATGGGCGGGGGCCTCACACCATTCTGGTACAGGAGCTTGAGAAGGCCTTAGGGCTAAGCCTTACGTCAGCCGTTAAGAAGCTTCATGAGGAGTACTGGCAACCGACACGGCTGGCATCGCTAGCGCCTGTCGTGACTAGATGTGCTGAGATGGGCGACGCCGTAGCTACTAAAGTTGTTGAAGACTGTCTCTTAAAGGTTGTTGAAATGGTTTTAACAGTGTCGCGGAAGACCGGTTATAGGAAGGTTTACGTGTGCGGCGGCCTCCTAAACAGCCGCGTTGTCCAAAACTTATTATCAAGCCTTCTGAAAAGGAAGGGGCTAGAGTTTAAAGCCATGAGGTATAGCCCTCTAGCAGGCGCGCTCTACACTGCATTAAGGAAGGAGGGGGTCGGCGAGCTTGAAGCTCGCAGAGCTGTCGAGAGGTTAAATATTTCAAGCCTATAACTATTCGTGTGGTGAGGAATGGCGCGGGAAAAGAATGTTTTCGATGAGATCTCGAGGCTTCCCACGGAGCAAATAAACCCGCGGACATGGCGGCTAAGCGAGATGGGGATAGAGGAGATCCTGAGGATAATAAATGACGAAGACAAGAAGGTTGCATACGCTGTGGAGGATGCCATTCCAGAGATAGCCAGGGCTGTCGAAGCGATCGTGAACGCCGTTAGGAACGGGGGAAAATGGTTCTACGTTGGAGCTGGGACGAGCGGCAGGCTTGGGGTGATAGACACCGCTGAGCTTCTCCCAACCTATGGCGTAGGGCCTGAAACCGTGGAGGCTATAATAGCTGGCGGCCCAGGCGCCATGGTTCGCCCAATAGAGGGCGCTGAGGACGACGAGGAGATGGCTGTACGAGAACTTAAAGGTAGGAGGCTATGCAGTAAAGACGTCGTGATCGGGATATCGGCCAGCGGACGCACGCCCTTCGTTGTCGCCGCGCTCAGATACGCTAGAGAGGTAGGGGCTAAAACCGTGGCTATAACTTCGGCGGACGAGTCGCCAGTTACGAGATACGCCGACATAAAGATAGTTTTGAGGACAGGGGCTGAGGTGATAACCGGTTCAACCAGGATGAAGGCCGCCACTGCGCAGAAAATGGTGCTTACAATGCTGAGCACCACTGTCATGGTTAAGCTCGGTAAGGTTCACGGGAGCCTTATGGTGTCTATGCAGCCGGTCAGCGGGAAGCTGAGGGAGAGGGCCAAACGGATACTGACGATAGAGGGGGGCGTCAGCTATGAGGAGGCGTCGCGGATCCTCGAGGAAGCCCGGTACAGCGTTCCCGTGGCGATAATCATGGCTAAGACAGGAGTAGGTAGGGAAGAGGCCGTCAGGCTCCTGGAGGAGACGGGATGGATTTTGACGCGTGCCATTGAAAAGGCTAGGAGGAGAAGCGTGGCTAAGCCGGGGGTCACGCAGCGGTTCTGAGGAGAGACGGCGTGTCTCCAGCTGATATGGGTGCAGCCTTACGCGTCGCCGGGAATGGATAGCCTGAGTTGTCTAATGGTTAAAGAGCCGGAGATGGAGCGCTCTAAGCCTGCTGGCCACATACGCAGACTAAAACATCCGGTTTAAGCATCAGAGTTTAGGAATGAAACCTCTCCCTTGAAGCCGAGCGGGGGCGGAGGGCCCGCAGACGGCCAGCGAATTCACCGGACATCCATCTTCTCGCGCTGAACAGGGCTGCAACCGAGTCCATGTCTTTCTCAAACTTATCAGCAAGAATCTTCGCGTCTTCTCCGTCCACATATTGCTTAATCTCCTTCATAAACCCGTTTTTAGCGGATTGAAGCCTTACATATAGCCATACCTTAAGAAACAGTAGCTTAAAGATGAAGAGGGCTAGCCTTAGGCCGAATACTGTGAAGGCCAGTACCGCCCCCACAAGCCTCTTCATCGCCTTTTCAAACCTCTAGTCCTCCTTCTCTTCCTCTTTCTTTTCCTTTTCAGGATAGGTCTTCATGATCTTTTCGACACGTATATGGCGGCCTTTACCCTCAGCGGCGCTCGCTATCTTCTCAATCAGCTTGCTGATAGACATGGTGGTCTCGTAGAACTCGACTGTTAGCTTAAGGGCTTCCTCCTTCGGTATGCCGGCCTCAAGCAGTTGCTTATAGAAAGCTCCCACGCTGGCCCCCACTCTTTCACCAATATCGCGCGAGAAAACTATGTCTATTATCTGTTTAACCAGGCCGGGAAGCTTCTCCAGGAACTCCGAGATAACGTTAAACACCTCTCTAAGCTCCTCTATATCCTCATGCTCGACCCTCTTCTCTCTAGTCTCCTCTCCATGCATGTTTCCCACCAGATAACATATCTGCTGACCACGAATATCTCTTTTCTAAGCCAAAAGTGAGCAGTTAGTGAACCATTGCTAAGCCACTCTATACCGTCTTGCGTTTTCCAGCAGTGCTTCCCTCCCCGGGTTGTGTAAGCGAGAAACAGCCTAATCCTCCATTCATCGTGGAAAACCATTTACTTCTCGTTTCCACAGGCCATCATCAGGACCGTTTCGTAATTGCCATATGTGTGATGCCGCGGGATCTCAGTGAATACGACTTGAAACAGAAATCCGTGACCAGATACAGGAAGCTGAAGCCTAGCT
>CAYSTQ010000041.1:0-10462 GCA_964433855.1 uncultured Thermoproteales archaeon | reverse complement strand
CTGGAAAAACCAGGTTTCCACATAGCCTTGCCGCCCTACGGAACTACTGGTCTTATTCGTAAATCTCTAATGGCTTCCCCGGGAGTTACGGATGGTTCGAGGACTAACAGGGCTTTCCTAGGCTGAAAAGCGTTTTTCTAGACGAAGACCTGGGAGATATGACGGCCTCTAAAAACTGTTTAGGGTGACATATCCACTGGTTATAAACACTTAAATATTTTTCCAGCCGGGTTTAGGGTTGGGTGGCCTTATGGCCGGATGGGATGAGAAAACGTTCACCCGGCTCTCCTATCTGAGCGACGTAAGGGTTTCAAGCAGAGGAGACATAGCCTACGTATTAACCAAGGCAAGCCTTGAGAAGGACAAGTATGAGAACACGGTTGTCATAGAGGGCGAGGACGGCAGGAGGTTTGTAGAGGATGCAGCCATGCCTAGGTTCAGCCCGTCAGGGAGGAAGATGACGTTTACTAGAGCGGATGAGAAGGAGAAGAAGACGGTTCTATTCCTGCTAGACCTCAGAAGCATGAGCTACAAGAAGATAGGGGAGTTTAAACGGCTTAGAAGCGTTTCCTGGTGTAGGGATGACAGACGTCTCCTCATGGTCGGGTTCAAACGCAGAGAGGACGAAGACCTAGTCTTCGAGGATGAGGTCCCAGTATGGTTTGACAGGATGGGGTTCTTCGACGGCGAGAAAACGGTCATACAGGTTTATGACACTGAGGGCGAAGAGGTCCTGGAGGAGTTCGAGTCAAGCAGGTTTACAACCGCTGTGTGGCATGGTGACAGAATAGTTTACTCCGTCCCAAGGAAGGAGAATCCTCTAATGCTGTACGACATATACTTGTACGAGGATGGCTCCAGCGAGAAGATGCTCGAGAATGTCGGGCTTAAAGCGGTCGACTCGAATGGTGAGAGCATTCTTCTGGAGGGCAGACCTGAGAGGAAATACATGGCGGAGCACGACTACCTGTATCTCTACAGGGGCGGCGAGCTGAAGCCGCTGACCGAGCAGCTGGGTTATGAGACGTTTGATGGAAAGCTGGACGGTGACAAGGCTTACTTCCGTGTAATGCATGAGGGAAAGATACTTCTCGGCGCGGCGGGAGATGGAGACTGTAAGATCCTCCTGAATGAGAAGGCGTGGGTTACATCCTATGATGTAAAGAATGGAAGACTTGCCTTCATAATGGCTAGGGACACTTCCCCCGGGGAGGTCTACGTCCTTGAGGAGGGGCTTAGGCAGCTGACGAGTTATAACACGGAGGTTTTAAAGAAGCTTAAGGTCAGGCCACATAGATACTTCAAGTACAGTAGCTTCGACGGCTTGGAGATGGATGGCTGGTATATTAAGCCGGATCTGAAGGAGGGTGGTAAAGCCCCTGTGATAGTTTTCGTGCACGGGGGGCCGAAGGGGATGTATGGCTACAACTTTAACTATATGGCGCAGCTCCTCGCCGATAAGGGCTTCTACATACTGTTCACCAATCCGAGGGGGAGCGGAGGCTACAGCGAAGAATTTGCGCTTAAAGTGCTCGGGAGAACGGGGCTTGAGGACTTCCAGGATATAATGGAGGGGCTCCGCTGGTTGCTGGAGAACGAGCCAGGGGCTGATGGAGAGCGGGTTGGGATAACCGGGATAAGCTACGGCGGCTTCATGACGAACTGGGCTGTCACTCAGACGGATGTTTTCAAGGCGGCTGTAAGCGAGAACGGCATATCGTATTGGCTGACCAGCTACGCGTTCTCCGATATAGGCCTGTGGTTTGACAAGCAGCTGATAGGCGAGAACCCGCTGAGAGACGAGAACTACAGGAAGCTAAGCCCGATTTTCTATGCGGAGAATGTTAAGACACCCATCCTGATAATACATAGCTTGGAGGACTATAGGTGTCCTCTTGACCAGTCGGTAATGTTCTATCAAGTGCTTAAAGACCTTGGAAAAGAAGCCTATATAGCCATCTTTAAGCGGGGGGCTCATGGCCACAGCATAAGGGGGAAACCGAAGCATAGAATGAAGCGACATAAGCTGATAACGGAGTTCTTCGTTAAAAAGCTCTGGAAAGAGGAGAAGGGGTTTAGAGTAGAGGATATTCTGAAGGAGAAGCTTTCTTCTGAGTAGTCTCTTTTTAAAGCCCGGTTTGACTTCGTATATTTCCATGTTTTCAAGAGCCGATGTTGATTAAGTCCAGGGCAGTATTTATTGTAAGGAGAACCGGTTTTAAACAATTGAACTGGTCAATTCACGGATTGCTATCCATAGTCTCTCCATTCCTTTAGAAACCGTAAGCTTCGCATGGCCCAATCCGCTATTCCCTCGGTTTCAAGTTCCTTAATGTAAAGTATGCCTACGGGACGGTCACTATCAGGCGCTGCCTTTATTATAAGTACTGCCACTCTGTCTTTGGAGCTAGGCATTATTCGCACGTTATACCAGCCGTCACCGGCGTCCAGCCATATCCCTAGATCGATGTTGTGTTTGCTGCCTGAGACCGCTTTGACCCAGATGACCGCCTGCTTTATGAACTCTGCATTACTTTTAATCTCTTTAAGTATCTCTACTTTGTCTTCCTCTGGCACCTCTTCAAGCCAATGTACTTCAAAGCACATTTATGTCACCGATCAGAGAATTTACATCTAGTTAATATAAGGCTCGGTTACAACTAAAAATCTTGTCCTTCAAACAACAATAATTGTAACATCCCCTATCCCCGAAATGGTAAGAAAATACTTTAAGGATGATCTCAGCTGTTGCTAAATAACCGAGAATCAGTTTAAGCCTTGCCAGATAGGTTAGGCCTTTACCACGGTGATTGTTTTCACAGGTCCCATGATGATAAGGTATTCATGGCTGGCTATCAGCCTGATCATTGCGTGCTCTAGTCCGCCGGTGAAGTCTCTAGCGTTATAGGCGCACAGCCCCATCATGGCTAGTTCTAGCCGTCTATGAAGGCTTTCCTCATATCTTATGAGTTCTTTAATTAATCCTTTTCTGAAAAACATGGTCATTTCCCCGCAAGCCCTTTAGGCTTTTATAGCCAAGCCTTCTTGATTCCTCAAGTAGCTTAATCCAGAGGTTTATAGTGTGTTGTGGATCAACTTTTCCATTTACGATATACGATCCATCATAATTTATTATGCGGAGGGCTTTCTCCTTTTCAAGCTTGTCGACATCTATCCCGTACTCTTTCATATGCTCCCTAACTTCGTCGGGTGTTTCCTCCCCTGCCACATAAGCGCCGGCGTAGCCTTTCTCTATACCTGACATAAGATATGTATAGAGTAGGTCGCGTTTATCCTCCGGGTTCTCGTAGAAGGCGATCACATGGCTATGTGGCTCGAGTCCACGTACAAACTTTAGCACTTCATCTTTAGACAGCATAAGCGTCTCGAACTTCTTCAAAACGCTCCTCCCCGCCAGCCGGAACATACGAACTTAACGCCTACTGGGTAGTGAAGGTTGGTGATGAGTATGACATGAAGGTGGCTTACAAGATGGTTCGTGTACGGCCGAGAGGTTTGTTAAAAGTTGTTCTAAGGGAGTTGCCCCCTTCCAGGAACCTGTTCACACCTCTTCTTAAGAGGCTTGAAAACATTGTAACCATTGTCTGGGGATACGTTGTAGACGAGGATGGTAATCCTGTGGCGGGGGCCAGGGTCAGCATAGGTGAGGTGTCCACTACCACGGATAGTCAGGGTTACTATGTGTTAAGGATTAAGGGTAGGAGTAAGAGCTATGACGTGGTTGTTTCCGCAGCTGGGTATGAAACCTGTGAGGGAACCCTTGAGCTGAAGGCTGGTGGAAGAAGACGTGTCGATTTCACTCTTAGTAAAAGCGAGTGCTTGATAGCTACCGCCGCTTACGGAGGCAGGCTTGCATGGCCTGTTCAGTTTCTCCGAGGCTTCAGGGGTAGACTGGTTCTTTCAACAGGGCCGGTAGAGCGTTTATGGAAGTGTTTAACGCCTTTTATTATTCGTGGAGCCCGGCTATAGCCGAGCTGGAGAGAAGAAGCCCGGCTCTAAGAAGCCTCATTGGAGTTTTACTGTATCCGTTGATAGGGTGTCTAATGGCCTCAACCCCAATTTTCCATTTGCTGTCCTTAATCCCTGAGTTCGCTGTTCTGGCAACGGGTATTACAGCTAGTCTCTTGATAGGCTTCACATACTCGTTTCCGCCATTGCTAGCTATGGTTTTCATTGAGCGTAACCGTAAGTTATCATTGCCGCTTAAGCTCTCCATCTCAGCTGTCATGGTTTCAATCGCGTGCTTTCTAGTAGCTGAAGCGGTAGGAATTCGTTTATTACTTCAGTTCTCGTCAGTCCTCGTAGTTATAGCCTCATTGCTGCTAGGACTATGTTTAGCATACAAGTCATCGATAAAACTATCTGGCCTCCTGAACAGCATTATTCATAAAATATAGTTTTAAATATGGTTTGTTATTTTTCCTGATCATGGTTACGGTAGTTATAATAGGTGCCGGGAGCCATTTTACCCTAGGCCTGCTCGGGGACTTCTTTAGAACAGGGCTTGAGGACGCTGAACTGGTTTTAATGGATATTAATGAGCCCCGTTTAAAGGCCGTGCACAGGGTTGTTAAGACAGTTATTGATAGGCGAGGGTTCAACCTGAAGGTGAGGGCATGTGTCGACCTAAGAGAGGCTGTAGACGGGGCTGACTACGTTATCACGACGATACGGGCTGGCGGAGTTGAAGCCCTAAAGTCTTACGTAGAGATCCCGCTCAGACATGGTGCGGTGCACCTGGTTGGGGACACGACTGGGCCGGGAGGAGTTCTTAAAGCCCTAATAGAGACCCCTGCCATCATATCGATTGCGGAGGCCGTAGAAGATCTCTCCCCGGGAGCCTTGATCCTGAACTTCACGAACCCCATGACAACGATATGTACAGCGGTACATATAGCTACTAAGGTGGAGATAATAGGCCTTTGTCACGGGGTTCATCACATTGCAAGCCTCACATCCAAGTTGCTGGGGATCTCTCGTAAAGAACTAGAGGTTTTAGCTGCTGGACTGAATCATTTTACCTGGACAACCGGTGTCTTTCACTGTAAGGAAAACTTGCTTCCACAGCTTCGCAAGGAGCTCTTCAGCCCTGATAAGAGAGAGGTTGTTGAGGGGCATCCCTACCTTATCGGGAGACAGCTTTTTAACGTCTTCAAGATTCCGCCAACCCTTAGCGATAGGCACACTGCGGAGTTCTTTCACCAGCTCTACAGCTGGATAAGCCATCCCGTGTACGGGCCTGTGCTGAAGAGGGTGAGCGGCTACGTAGACTTTGAGAAAAAGAGGCTTTCCGATAGGGCTGCGAGAAGAGGTGAGGAGTGGTATGCGAGGATTAGGGAGGTGGAGGAGGGTAGGAGGGGCGTGTCGCCCTCGGGGGAATACGCCCTTGACATAGTGTCGGCTAGGGAAAGAGGTGAAACAAGGCTCTTGCTGGCGGCTAACGTTCCTAATAAAGGCCTTATAGAGGGGTTGCCGGACGAGGTAGCTGTTGAGGTGCCTGTTCTCGTCTCAAAAAGTGGTGTTCATGGTATAGGGGTAGATCTGCCTTCCTCGGTTAAGGCGCTTTTAAACCTTCATGCTGTTAAATACGTCCTGCTTGCTAGGGGGATTGTGGAGAAAGACCTTGGTTTAGTAGAGGAGGCCTTAAACCTGGATCCTCTAACACCGTCTCCAGAGATAGGGCATAGGATTATGGAGGAATTTCTAGCGTCCTGGGGAAGCTATCTAAAGCAATATGGGTTTAAAACGGGTGGCTGTGTTTAGAACGTGTTAAGCCTTTCCATGTTTAACGTCTGGTTCCGCGTTCTCCAGAACTGTGCTATTCTGGGCCTATCAACATCTTTCTAACGTCTCTGTCAGCTTTTAAAACCAGTTCTAGCTCATCTCTAAGATCCACCAGAAATCTTCTCATAGTTCTAGCCCTGTTTCTGGCCAAGCTTCTGCCAGTCCCCGTGTTCATACGTTCGGGCAACAACAATAGTTTCTTGTAAAAATGGTCTACAGCGTATTTCTCATCATCAAGACCCCTTTTTGCTGCAAAGGGGTCGTTGTAACAGCATATTTCGCGGTTGCTGTATCCGCTGAAAACGAAAACTCTGGCGATCCCTATGGCCCCGATGGCGTCCAACCTGTCGGCATCCTGAAGTATTCCTGAAATGATGGATGAGGGTTTAGCATCTCTTTCCCAGCTATGCTCCCTTATTGCTTTTAAAATCAGGCGTAGATCGTCCTCCTTCAGTAGGCTTTTCAGGATACTTTCCGCATACTCCGCTGAAACCATAGCATGGTTTTTCTTTTTTCCTTTAACGGCCATTCCGATATCGTGCAAATATGATGCTATTAAAAGTAGTGCTAGTTCTCTCTGGCTAAGCCCCTCCTTCACGCCGATATAATAGGATAATGCTACAACCCTGGCGACATGGTCGAAACCGTGAGATGGGGGCAGTCTCGCTTTTGAATAAATCTCCTTTACCTTGTCTGCTACGTGCCTAATCACTGGCAAATACTCCTGGGGAATCATTATCCGGCATCCTCCATCTCTCGCCATAGCATCCTTTTTACTGCCTGTATGAGTCAAGGATTGTTGTTTAAAGGTTAGCTCTGACCAACTGCGGCAGGACTAATCTTTCACCCTTTATTTTCACGGCTTCCCTATAGTCTATCCTGTTTTCGCTTCTCGTTATGAAAGTAAGCCCTTTAATGCTGGTCAGGTAGACATATACGTTCCTCCTCCTTAGAACCCCTCTTCTCTCCATTACTTCAACTAGGAGAGGCTTGTCTTCTAGCGGGAGAAGTTTCAGGAACTCCTCTGGTCTAACCACTATTATGGGGCCTATGACTGAGGTGGCATGGGCAGCTGCTGCTCCAGCCGCCGCTGCGGACGCGGCGATGAAACCGCCAGCAGACATGTGTCTGTATTACCTCCGAGGATTTTAAAATCTTTATTTTGAGGCCAGTAATCCTCTGCCTAACGAATATACATGCTCTTTTTATTTAAAGCTGAAGTAGGCGACCAGATCCTTTCTCCCATTAACCGTGGTTTCCTCTTCAGCGTACAGGATATATGAGTTGTCATCGAAGTATGCATCAACATACCGGAAGGTGTTGTCAATGCCCGCGCCACGCCACAGTGGCTGGTCAGGGGTTAAATCTATCCAGTCCACTAGGTTCCTCGAGATAGCTAGGCCAAGCCATCCGCTGCCGAAGCAGCTTGGGCGGGATGGTAAAGCGTCGTAGAACAGCACGTAATAGCCGTCTGTCTTAAACAGTGAGCCTGCATGGATATGTGTTCTCGCCCATTTGTTTCTTTCGATAACGGGCTGGTTGTAGAACATTGAGCCGCATTTCACTGTAATGTCCTCGAAGTCCCTGGTGAGTACTACGGTCAGGTCATGGCCAGGGTTTCTGGAATTGCTGTAAACCACTATGTAAGACTGGAGATCCTTGTCGTATAGGCATGCGGGATCCTTTCCATTCCTTATGACCGGCTTGCCGGGAAGCGTTATCTCATCCACGCGCTTGGCCTCGACCATGTATATGCTCCATCTCCTATTCATATCGGCCGAGTATAGGAAGACTAAGCCCTCGGGATTGTTCTTGGCAAAGCAGGACTGTTCAAAGCTTAGATAATTATAGTCCTCTTTCCTGAAGGTCTTAATGGCCTCGTACTCTAAGCCGTCATGGCTTGCGGCCAGTTCAAGCCTTCCTCCCCGCACTTTATCGCCATCTCGCCACCTATAGGATAAGTAATATCTATCGGCGTATAGGAAGCCTGGGGCGCCGACAGCGAACGCCTTGTCATCGCTTTTCCCTTCACGTATGGTTTTCCTACGGCTGTTCTCGTCTACAGGGAGCACTGCTATGTAGCCCTTCTCTGATTTGCTGGAGCTTTTAAACTCAAGCGTCACGAGCCACACGGGTTTATAAGGGGTTTTCTCAGGCACGTCTATTTCAACCAGTATTTCACCGTAGGGCTTTCTCCTGGGTTGAATACTGAGGTTTAAGTTGTTTGGGTTGTCAACGATTTCAACTTCGACTTTCTCCTCACATGGCGTTAAGGCGAAAACTACTTTGCCGCTTTTTCCCCTGGCTATTTTCACCGCTCTGCCAGCATACTTCAGGCTCCAGCCGGGACATGAATGGCACGGCATAACCACTTCCCTCTCCATAAGGCTTAAGCAAGGTTCTCCTTATAAAATACTAGCCCTTTATCCGTAAACGGAGAGAAGTTTAGAAATAGAGGCAGAATTGAAGGGTTAAAGATAGTCGGAAGCCCTGTAGTCTCTCCCCTTTTTTCCCAAAGACGGCTGGTGGCTAGCTTTCCTAAGTAGATCTTAGCGAGCTATAGAGTCTAAATTTAAATATGGATGGAGAAAGGCTTCAACGGTGGCCTAAGGATGCATAACTATCTCGAAACGATGTGTAGAGCTGTAAAGCCTTATGAACACAATCCAGAACTGATAGAAAGGCAGCTTGTAACTGAGCGCCTGGACAAGTGGAGGTTCCATTTTATAAGAGAGGCCGCGGAGTTATCAGCCCTGGAGTGCTTCCTCTACGACTGGACTGGTGATGTCCAGAGGCTAAATGTGGCTAGAGAGGCTTTAAATGCATGTATAAGGTTTGTAGAGAGTCATCCATACTGGCCGCTTGTAAGCAGGGAGAACCATCCTCTGTGTTTCTTCTCCCTCTGGCCAGCTGCTACAGCGTTTGAAAAACTTAAAGGGCTTTCAGTGCTGGATCCAGATGAGGAACGTAGGCTAGCCAGGCTTATAGCTGAAAGCTGCGATTTTTACGTGTACGGTGCACAGCAGATAGGCGCCCATAATAGGGCTATGCTGGCGGCATGCGGTCTGAGGAAGGCCGCTACCATCCTGTCTAACTATTCAAGGGCGGGGAAGTGGCTAGAGTTCGCTCGTAGACTAGCAAAGATAAACTTCTGTGAGGGGACTGAGGAGGATGCCACCGGCTATAACGCACTGTGGCTCCTTTACGCTACGATATGGGCTGAGGAGGAGGGCGAAAACCTGTTCGCTATGCCGTGGTATAGAGAAATACTCGATACGCTGGTCGACGCCGTCATGCCTGACGGATCCTATGCCCACTGGGGAGATGCTGGCTGGGGCCAGGGATGGGGCGCCCTTGTAGCAGTTCTTGAAAGGGCGGCTACGGCTTACAGGAGCCCATACTATAGGTATATTGCGGAGACCGTTTACGACTGGGGGACGAGAAGGCAGTTAAGCGTTGCGGACGCCTACTATCTGTCTTTCGCCTACCGCTGGCTATCCAGCGTTAACCCCCTGCCACCGCCAGCCGAGCCGAGGCTTCATCCGACGAAAGCTGTTCTACGCGCGGGCCTGAATAGCGTTATGATACTTAGTACGTTAAACGGCGGCGGCCACGGACACTACGACGGCGGGGCTATAAACGTTCTCTACGTCAACGGTGTGCTTCTTCATGACAGCGGGTATCCTGAAGCCGATTCCCGGTTCCATAATATGGTGACGGTTATTCCTGGTAGGCTGTCCTGGGGCGAGTTCTTCACCATTGAGCCTAAATCCAATTATCCGGACACTAGGTATTACCCGGTTGTCATGCATTTCCGTAGGCTGTTCATCGTGGAGGCGCTTGAGAAGAACGGTAGGGTGGCGTACTGCTCTATCTACACGCCTTTTCACCACGGCACAGAGTTCCGCCGTAAAGCTATTCTAGCTGAGGGTCTTGGAGCCGTCGTGGTGGATGAGGTCGGTTTAAGAAGCCGAGGAATAACTGTTACAGCTGCGTCTGTTTTCCATGCGAGGGATGTGCGCAGGTCTGGTAAAGCCCTTCTGTTGAAGCCTAAGCTCCCGGGCGGCAGGCCTGCTATACTGGCTTCCCCGGATAGCTTTGAGCCGGTCAGCTTCTCTTGGATGACCGGGGAATACCGTACAGCCTCATGTAAGAAGACGCTGGATGATGAGCAGCCAAGAGAGGTCTTCGTGGCATATATCGCGCCAGCTAGAGAGAAGACTCCTGTTGTAAATGTTTCAAGGGATGGGGAATGGCTTAGAGTTGAGGTTGAGAGCGGGAGATCTAAGCTGTCTATACGTACCAGGATGTGGAGCTGTAAGACTAGCTACGTTTTAACCGGGTAGCCCTTGGGCAGTGGTTCAACCACTGCTTTCTCTCCTGGGCATCCCGACGTATCGCGGTGTCTTTAACTTGTACTTTACGTATTCCTTTCCGAATAGGTGTTCGAGATAGGGTTCCTCAACCCTTACAATATAGTAGTGGCAGTAGATGTTGGCTACTGCTGTGAGCAAAACAGCATAGCCGGAGCGTCCCATAAGTGAGATGCCTAGCAGCGCCAGGTAGAACCCTAGGAACTGCGGGTTTCTGCTCCAGCCGTATATGCCTGTGGTTATAAGCTTAGACACTTCCATTCCGGAGACCCTGCGTACTGAAT
>CAYSTQ010000040.1:0-10483 GCA_964433855.1 uncultured Thermoproteales archaeon | reverse complement strand
AAAGGGAGATCTGGCTATTGAAACAGTGTCGGGCAACGGAGTAGGAAAAAGATTTCTTAAAGTTAGGGGCTTCTCCGGTGTCGAAGTTAGATCCCCGATATTTACTGTTTCCGGAGACAGGCTCTTCCTATCAATGTATCTGCGTGGCGCCGGGACGTGTTTTCTCAAGGTTGTGTTCTACAACTCAGAGGGTAGGAACATAGGGTCTGCGTCGACTAGGGAATTTCTCCTTGAAGACAGGTGGGCCAACATCCAATATTTGGCGGGGCCCTGGGCCCCTGAAATACCTCCCGGAGCAGTTAAGGCTAGGATAGTCATATACTTCAACGGAGCAGAGCTGTGGATAGACGGCGTAAGCATAGCTGCTGGTAAAGACGGCTAACGCTCTCTGGACAGAGACCTTCTTAAATACGGAGATACAGCCATGGAGGGGCTACGTGGTTCGGCGTCGTTTAACCAGTAAAATGCCTATTATGGCTAGCGCCGCTATAGGTATAGCTACCGTTATCATGCTTATTGGAAAACCGCCTCCTCTCGGCTTACTGCTCGGCTTTGGAGACCCATAGTCAACTATGTCCCCGTTGCCGACCAGACATTCCCCATCCCTCCACGCTGTCGACTCAGCTAAGCTTGCAGAGCTTGTACCTATAACCTCAATCGTCACCGGCACATCAGCCCTAACCTCGTAGCATCCTCTAGCCGAATAGATTATCGGCTGCCCTATGTAGGCTGGCTGAGGCTCCCCGTTAACCCGCACGGTTCCGTCCCCGAACGGTACTATGATGATAGCGGTCGGGGCAAACGTTCTAAATGTTTCGCCAGCAGGCAACACAGCTAACGAAATGCCTCTAAGCATCGCCGCCGTATTGTTGTGTTCTCCCTCCCCAACAAGCACGGTTACGTCACCTGTGGAGACAACCCAGTAGAAAGCCTCCGCCGTGTTTGAATACTCCCAGAACTCATTACTTTCCACCTCCTTCTCCGTGAAAACGTGCTCCACCGTTCTACCCGCTGGCACGACAAAATTCACTTTGACCCTGCATATCTGGTAGGCGGAGACGACCAGTACCCCCATGGTGGAGTGATGCCCTCCAAACAGATTCCCACCCTTGAACTTACCCGTGGCGTCAACCATGAACATTATCCCCTGGTCGGCATGCTGGCCCACAGCTATCCTACCCGTGGAAACCACCCTGAAAACAACGTCGCCTGTAAGTGTAATGAGCTTGGTCTCGTTCTGCCAGAGCTGGAACATCTGAAGCCTTCTGCCTCTAGAGTCATAAACTACGACTTTAGCGTCTTCAAAAGCATGCACAGCCACCACGCCGGTGAAGCCGGGTAGTATGAACTCTCTCCCTACATAGCCTCCCTTGGCAGACGTGTAAAGCGTGGTTATATCTGGGTCAACCCACGCTACAGCTGTGACTCTTCCCGTGGAGATAAGCTCGTAAAAACCTTTTTCAAGAGTTAAATCAAGTCTTTCAAACCTGTTAACACCAGTCTTATTTACCAGGACATATTCCGCCCCGTAAAGCCTGTAAACCTCGACTATGGATTGATTTACACCTACAAGGGTAAGCATCCCCCTTGAGGGCAAATAAAAGTAATATGTATACCCAGTACGCGCCTCGCACAACATGGCGCCGCCTAGAGTCACGGGGCAAACCACAGCGACGACCATCAAGAGATAGATAAGCACGCACGGGCCGACCCTTACGCAAACATAAAACAGCATTTTCTTCACCTATAGATTAGTCTTCCCCAAGTCGTTCTTAAAGCTTTAAGGCCTTTTGACAGTTCTCCATGTCAGCATCCTGATCCATTCCACCGGAATCGGCTTAGCCGGCACTTGTAAAATGCTATATAGTCTGTTTTCTCTAATCTAGTAGTTGGTGGTTGACGTGGGCGATAAACTCGCCATTTTAGGTGGTGAACCAGTCGTAACCGTCAGCACAAAGGAAAAATGGAGAAGACCCATCGAGGAGGAGAAAAAGCTTATATGGGAACTCCTCGAAAAAGGCGAGATATCCGGCGCCGGCAGAGGGCTACCCAGGGAGTTCGAGGAGGAGTTTAAGGAGTACGTAGGCTGCGAATACTGTCTAACGGTTGACCATGGCCACACAGCCCTAGCTGCCGCCTACTACGCCGTAGGAGTAGGGCCAGGAGACGAAGTTATAACTCCTGCGGCTGGCTATATCGGAAGCTACGCCGGGGCGCTCCATATGGGCGCCAGACCGGTTTTCTGCGAGATAGACCCTAAAACCCTTCTAATGGATCCTGAAGACGTTGAGAAGAGAATAACTCCCCGTACCAGGGCTATAAACCCCGTCCACATGAGCGGAAAAGTATGTGATATGGATGCCCTAATGGAGATAGGGGAGAGGTACGGGATAGGCATCGTTGAGGACGCCGCCCATGCGGCTGGATGCGAATGGGGCGGTAAGAAAATTGGTAATGTAGGCGACATAGCCTGCTTCAGCCTGCAGGGTGTGAACCCTGGCGGGAAACCCGTAGCTGGCGGTGAAGGCGGCATAATCTGCACAAACAACAGAGAGCTCTACGAGAGAGTGCTAATATACTGTCATCTACACAGGTATGGAGTGACACGGGAGCTTACTAATCCCGCATATAGGGGTCTTGACGCTGAGGTCTTAGGCCTAAAATATAGGGCCCACCCGATAGCCCTAGCTATAGCCATGGTTTCGCTAAAGACCTTGCCGTATCGCATGGAGAAGGCCATAGAGAATAGAGAGAGACTCTTTAAAGGACTTAAGGACATCCCAGGCGTTGAACCCGTACATTCATATCCAAAGGCGAAATGGCATGGTCTTTACGGCGGATGGCAGGTCATACTCAACCCCAAGGAGCTTGGAGGCCTTTCACCCGAGAAGTTTAAAGCTGCTTTGAGAGCTGAAGGAGTCCCCATAAAGGGCCATGGATGGGCTTCAGGCCACCCGGGCGAGCACCTTAGAACCATATTTACGAGAGGATTCGATCTATGGGGTCATGGAAGGGGGCCTCTGGATCCGAGGTATGGATTCATGGGTCTGCCGCCGTTCAAGCCCTATAAGAAGGGGGACTTCCCGGTGACGGAGAATCTAGCTAGACGGGTGATAACGATACCTCCGTACATAGAGCCTGAGAAGGGATTGGTAGAGCAGTTCATAGAGGCTTTCAGAAAGGTGGCCGAGAACTACGAGGAACTCCTTAAAGCTAGGATAACATAGATAAATTGAATATAAAGAAAGCATTTAATATGCTTTCCCTAGTAAGAGACTTATGAATATCATAGTACTGATTTTTCCGGATTAAACTTCCCGGGAAAAAAGAGAAGCTGGTTTTCTAAATAGCGAAGAAGCTGTATGTGCATGCTAGGTCATGAAGGAATATATGGAAACACCAGCCTGCCATTGCTCCAGCTGCAAACGGTATTCCATAGCGTTCATAAGCCCTTGTACCGCCAAGTTTAATCGTAAGCAATTTAAGTATCCAGGCTAGAGTGAACATGAAGTCAACACCATATTTCATCCCAAGCCTGCTCCAGGTCAGGTAGAAGCCTATCACGTCGAAGGGGAACCATGTAAACCTAGCTTGAGCATATGTTATTAAGAAACCGAGAACGCCACCAGCTATCTGCCAAGGCACACCTGTCCAGAAGCCCCCTACGGTCGGGTCAATTGGACGCAGCGTCATAGGATCTCCTGAGAATCTTCCTAAGTGAGCATACTTCATCTTGTCTCCTTCAAGCCTTGCTGGCAGAGCTTTAGCACCCCACGTGTACCAGCCCCATATAATTATAGGCACTGTGACTATCGAAGCTATGGTTATGGTAATGACAGCTAGTTTAAAGACTGTTTTCGCATCAGTTTTTGTAAGATGAGCCATTCTGAATATGTCGCCAGCAAACATTCCCCATCCATTAGCCCAAGTAGTAGTATTAGGGTTTCTATAGGCCATATCCGATAAATATACCGCCCAGACGAAGCCGGGTTCAGCAGACGGGTTCTTGCCCACATCGGGAAGCCAGGGATAAGGCTTCTTAGTAACTGGATCCTGGTAATACCACATCCAGTAGTATGCCCCTTCATCGCCCCAAGACTGAGCTCCACCAACTCCAGCATAAGCGTATATTCTCGATCTAAGAAATCCATCCCAGAGTAGGGCACCGCCAGCCACGGTCAGTGTGACTATTGGGTTACGTACCAGCGCCAGCGTAAACCCGTACATTATTAGGAAGGATATTATAAACAATAAGTATGCCGTACGGTAGCTTAACGGCTCCTCTTTTTCCTTTTCTTTAAACTCCATAGGGGCTTTACCGAAAGCCGCCTTGAAGGTATTTATAAGGTATATGCGGTTGGCTATTATCCAGAAAAAGACCATGCCAGGCAACATCCCGCCGTAAACCAGTGGACCGAAACCGAAGGGCCATCTCTGCTGTATGTCGTAACCATGCCAGACGCTTGGATAACCCATGGTCACCAGTATATTTGGCGTAAAGAGCCTAAAGACTAGACCGAAGGCAACCGTGTTAAGCGTTGTCAACGGCATCATGTAGCCTATAGTGATATACACGGGGCTAAGCCCTATATGCCGCAAACCGTGTATTGAGTCGTACAGCCATCTGGAGTATCTCTTGGTGTCGTACCAGCCGAAGTTAAACCTATGCCACGATATATAGCCGTAGGGGTCGGGGAACTGCGGAAACAACGGGATTATCACATAGGGTAACATAAATAGGAACATCACAGAGAATCCTAGCAAGGCGACCTTCATCTTAGTCTTGTTCTCCTTATTCTGGGGCTCAAGAATATAGCCCTGTATCTCGTAAGCTATCCTTGCATGTGGATAGGGTAGATCTTCGATCTCAATCCATTGCCTTCTGAGTATTGCCATAAGTGAAGTAAACATTATGAAGCATACTATGGGTACGCCCATCCAGGTGAAGAACGTGGGTACCCATGCATGCCAGGGCACGGAGGTGCCGCCCAGCAGGGCAGGCAAAGCATCATCTCTGACCGGAATCCACCAGGTCGGTAGAACAGGGCTTAACGCAGGCTTGCTAACCCTAGTGTCTATCACCTGCGTCATCAAGTTATAGTTGCCTGGATAGCCTCCCTTAAGCGTAGCAAGTAGAGTTACAACATAGATAAGTGTTAATAGTTGCGGATTCATTTTTTTCGATAATGCTGGCATTATAATGACACCGAACCATAGGAAGACATAAGCTATAAGATAAGAGTTAGAGAAAGTGCCTTGCCAGTAAAGACCCATGCTATGATCGCAAACCCAGCTATGGGTGTTGGGGCCTACGAACAGTGTTAAGAACTGAACAAGCGCCGCTAGAATTGCCCCATAGGCTATTAAAGGTATCCAGGGAACCTTAAATTTAGCCTCGCCCAATAGAACCACCTTCAGGTTTCTACGTTAATTTTCTTATTTTGTAAATATATAAGTCTTTAGAGGAAATTATAGAGACTATTATTAATATGGTCTATATGTAACTAGAACTAGAGAAAAGTATGTCGGCTCCTCATCCCTGTTCTTCAGAACCCTTATGGGGAAGCCAGCGTTTCTAGCAGTCGAGTAAACATCTATCCCGCACGCCTCCATGGCCAGCCTAGCTATCCTTGGCTTCCTACAAACCCCTTCCTCTAAGTTACAAGTAGGGCATAGGTCGCAGGGTCCACAGGCAAAGCCAAATGCCGCGTGATAACCCGCTAGGAAAGCGGCACGCTCCATCTCGTACGCGAACCTATGTATGCTTATAGGAGGCTCTCCCCTGAACATCGCCAGTACAGCCCAAGCATACTCACTTACAACCTTTCTGGTTTCCTCCGTGAGTCGGGGGAATATGGCGGACAGGTTAGACGCTCCCCATACCCACCACATCCGAACCAGCATTTGAACCTAACCCAGTTCTTAACCACTATCTTCCTTGCTTCTATAGGCCTGGCGTCGCTAGCTCCTAGCTCCCTAGCCTTAGAACAGAGCATTTCCAGGTCGCCGAAAATCTTCTCGTCACCATGACAGCCCGCCGACAAGCCCCCCACCTTAAAAACCTATTTCTTAACCCTGTTATAAATTGTTTGGCTGTTTCAGCCATCGTCCCCAACTATAATATCCTTATAAGTGAGAGAAAATATAGTATAGCTCAGAGGTGAAACTATTATGAATTATAAAGTTGTCGGCTCCCCAGCCTACTCAGTGCTTGAAATAGAGCTACAGCCCGGTGAAACAGTTACCGCGGAAGCCGGCGCCATGATGGCTATGGAAGGGGATGTAATGGTACAAACCTCGACCGCGGGAGGTCTGATTCGAGGAATCCTGAGGAGGCTGACTGTGGGGGAGAGTCTTTTCCTGAATACTTTTAAAGCAGGGCTTAGAGGAGGCCGCGTCCTTTTAGCGCCAGGGCTTCCCGGCGACATAAAGTACATCGAGCTTAAAGGCGAGGGCCTACTGGTCCAGGACACTGGCTACCTGGCCCATCACGGCGACGTCGACTATAGCCTGACCTGGAGAGGGCTTAAGGGCTTGCTGGCTGAGGGGAACCTTATATGGATGAGGCTGCACGGCACGGGAGGAGTATGGGTGAACAGCTACGGTGCTATTATAGTCAGGGAGCTTAAACCCGGCGAAACAATGACCGTTGACAATTTCCACCTAGTGGCTATGGAGGACACGATAGACTTCATCGTCAAAAAGTTCGGGGGATGGAAATCCTTCATACTGGGCGGAGAGGGGCTAGTCGTTGAAGTGAAAGGGCCGGGTAAGGTTTACATGCAGACACGCACACTGCCCCCTTTAGCGGAGGCTGTAGCAAGGTTTCTCCCGGAGCAGAGCGAAGGAGGCGGGCCTGCCTTCAGAATGGGAGGGTTCAGGTTCAAGATGGATTTTTAGCCTCTAGAGAAGAAAAAATTTACCAGGTTTAAATACCGGATTAATCTTGATCCTCCGCACATCTCTACGTACTTAATGATGTTTCTAGCTTCCGGCTAGTCTTTAACCCGACTTAGATCGTTTCCACGCATAGCCATCTGGCCTCGTCAAGCGCGCTGATAACGGCTTTACGAGAACTTCGTACCGGGAAATGTGAAACGGTAATAAATAGAGCTGCCCAATTATGGGATGGGGATAGATATGCATTATTTTTCGGCGAGTGGAATAGGCAGGATATTCATCGTTAGGCTTGACCCTGGGGATTACCTGCTTGAAAACATTGTGAAGCTGGTGGAGAAAGAAGGGATAAAAGACGGCGTGGTGGTTTCAGCCATCGGAACCCTGGATAAATGCGTTCTTCACATGGTTAAGACAACAGGCTATCCACCGGTTGAATATTTTAAGCGTTGGGAGAACACGCCATTAGAGCTAGCATTGGTGGTGGGCATAATAGCCGATGGTGAACCCCATCTTCACGCAGTGGTGTCCGACAGTGAGAAAGCTTACGCAGGTCATCTGGAAAAAGGATGCCGTGTACTGTACCTGGCGGAGATAATCATCATAGAGTTGAAGGGCGCTAACATGACAAGAATCCTAGATGAGAAAGGAATACTGAGGCTTACCAAGAGGGAAGAAGAATAAGAGGGGGTAAGTAATGAACGCTCTTTTCAGCAAAATCTATGGATGTTTAGCGGGAGCATTCGTAGGATCCGCCATGGGTGCAGCTGTTGAGGGGATGGAATGGCGGGAGATAGCTGAGAAATACGGGGTTCTAGACAGAATGCTTCCTTATTCGCATTATGTAGGCCTAGGGAAGCCGGGAAGCGGGAGACTTCGGCCTCCTGGGACTACTGAGGACGGGGTTGAGAGAATAAAGCTAATTGTGTTAGCTATAAAGGAAAAGAAAGGCCGAATAACGGCTGAGGACCTTGGAAGGATCTGGCTGAAATACATAAATCCTGACTATTTTGGAGTACAGATGGAGCCCTGCGACGAGGTTCTCTACAGGGTTGTGGCAAGCGGCATACATCCAGCTTACGCCGGGCTTTACACGGATTTTCTAGGAGTGGTATCATTCGCCCGTTCCTGTCATCCTATAGGACTTATCAACGCCTGCAATCCAGAACAGGCGTATATCGACGTTTTCGACGTGGGACGGCTTTACCAGCCGCTCCACGGTGGTGGCTTAAACTGGGCTGCCGCCGTAGCATGCGGGGTTTCTGAGGCTATGAAGCCCGACGCCACAGTGGACTCGGTTATAGGTGCTGCTGAGAGAGCCTTGCCAGGGGTGCTAGGGAGGATCTTCAGGAGAGCCATGGATCTAGCCAGAAAGACAGGAGACCCATTTAAGTTACGTGAAGAACTCGATAAAATATACTGCGGCAGAGGCATCAGGTACAGCATGAGTATGGCTGAGGAAGTAGTCCCTAAAGGGTTTGCCGTATTTCTTTCCACAGAAGGCGATTTAAGAGAAAGCATAGTGGGCGCCGTGAATATGGGGAGAGATACAGACTGTTGTGCAGCGATAGCTGGAGGGCTGGCCGGCGCCTTATCAGGTGTTTCAAACCTGCCTAAGAGGTGGATAGAGCAGGTTGACGCCGCTACGAGACAGAACAAGTACACGGTGTCGAGGCTTTTAGTAGAGGAAATGGCGTGGATCGTCCACGACGCCTTGATGAACGAGGCTGAAAAGGCTAGGAGAGTACTAAGAGACCTCGAACGATTAAAGGGTCTTCCGGCCTCCGGCTAACCGCTTCAGTAAAAGCTTTTCTAAAAGCGTTTCCATGCCATAAAATCATACCGGCGGCTTGAACGGCAAAGAAGCTGTTAATTGCTTGGGGAATAAATGTTTATATTCCTATATTATCGTAGTAAGGACGAACATCCCCCTAAGGAGATGATTTATACTTGCTGGCTGTCCAGAACAGCGTGCTCCTAGCGATACTAGGAGGCACGCTTACAACACTGCTTAACGCTGCAGGCGCCTTACCCGTCCTATTCATAAAAAGGGTTTCACAGAGAACCCTTGATGTAGGGCTCGGCTTCGCTTCAGGAGTTATGATATCAGCCAGTTTCACAAGCCTGATAATCCCGGGAATTAAGATAGGCGGGGCGCTTCCCGTTTTAGTCGGCATAGCCTTGGGCTCCATGATTGTCAGCGCTGCAGATCGGTTCATCCCACATATACATGCGGTGATAGGTAATGAAGGAGGGGTAGCCATCACAGGACGGCTTAAGGCAGTATGGCTTTTCGCAATAGCGGTGACCATTCATAATATGCCAGAGGGATTAGCGGTCGGCGTAGGGTATGGATCTGAGAAAATAGCTGAGGCAACAGCTCTCGCCATCGCTATAGGGCTTCAGAACATCCCTGAGGGAATGTCAATAGGTTTTTCAATCCTTTCGGTTAAGGGCGTCTCCAGAAAAAAGGCTTTTCTAGCCTCCTTCCTATCCGGGGCTGTTGAACTACCTCTAGCCATCATAGGAGCTGCAGCCACATCCTTCGCTAAGCCTATTATACCGTACGCGATGGGATTTGCAGCCGGGGCAATGCTCTTCGTAGTAAGCGACGAAATGATACCGGAGACCCATAGAATAGGACATGAGAGACTGGCGTCTTACGGCTTGATAGCAGGTTTAATAATGATGCTTGCGCTAGACGTCATATTGGGCTAACCTAGGGTTTCTTCCAATTCACGTCAAGCATCATACTGGGAAACATGTCCCGAGTACGTCAATGCCTAGGAAAAACCTTAGGCAAAACGCGGCGACGACTATTCAAAGTAGGCCTTTAAAGCCTCAGGCTTCCAGACGATGCTCTCTATATTTATTAATGGTGTAAGAACCTGAATACCTTAGGCGGGTGGCTTGCAATGCATGAAAAACCCATGTTCGTCGGTTCAGCAAAGCAACTATTTATAGACGACCTGTTTTTCAGCGAAATAACTAACGTAAAACTTAGGGTTAACAAGCCTAGAGTCACAGGAGAAAAATGTATAGTTGCGGAGCATCCCTGGGAGGGTCATAGGGTCGGGGCGTGGAACACGGTTTTCGAGGACAACGGAAGGTATAGAATGTGGTATGACGCAATAGATAATGAAGGCAATAGACATCTATGCTACGCTGAATCCCTGGACGGGACACACTGGGTTAAGCCAAGGCTGGGCCTCGTGGAATACAGGGGGTCTAGGGACAACAATATAGTTTTCCCGCCGATGGAGAAGGCAGAGTTCGAGGGGAGCGTTTTTAAGGATTCCAGACCTGAATGCCCTTCTGAGGAAAAATATAAGCTTATTGGGCGGCTACGCGCCGAGGGATTTGAGAAGGGAATATGGGTTTTCACGTCTCCCGATGGGCTTCACTGGAGGCCCTTGGTTGAAAGACCTGTGTACAGGGACAACGACACGCAGGACGTCTGCTTCTGGGATGACCGGATCGGCAAGTATGTAGCCTATGTAAGGGTCTGGGATCCCTGGAGAAAAGTCGGAAGGGTTGAGATAGAGGATCTGGCAAGCTGGCCGAGAGAAGAGGTGGTTTTCTCCTA